>JBBRJW010000038.1:0-10158 GCA_038218705.1 Chthonomonadales bacterium
CTCCATCGAGAGATCCCATGTGTCGAATGAAGGGAGCAAGAGTGATCCTTGCATGGATGGGCCGAGCTTCCAGAGCATCCACGCCGCGGACGACGTAAGGGATGCCATCAGCAGGAGCCCAATGGCATCCAATCCGCGGGCGAGGAGATTCATCGACGCCATCAGGCCAGTCACAAGGGGAAAAGCGCCAAGTACGTACACAAACACTATCCCGCCAGTGATCAGTTTGCACCTTGCCTCGCGACGGAGAGCAACGCAATCCTGGTGCTCAAGCCTGAGCTGTGCGTCCTCTGATGTTCTCAAGAGCACGCTGACGCTGGCATCCATATCGGCGAGCCATTCTACTGGCTCGAACTGAGCATCTGGCCATACGTCCTCATGCGGTTCGTAGCCAATCTGCGCCAGGCGGGAGACAAGGCGCGGATGCGTATCGTAGATGGAAGCCGGGTGGGGATTCAGGGCATCGGCTCGGAGTTTCTCCGCCTCTCCCTGATCGCGGGGCAGAAGCGAACTACGCATCCACTCGGTGTAGCTTCCCGTGCGGAGGCCCTGCGCCACGTGATCTGTCCAGGAGAGACTGGAATTCTTGGCGCCAATGGCATGGGCACGAATGAGTGCGCGCCCGAACGCCTCTGGACCGGACACCGCAGCCGCGCTCGCATCGGCCTCAAACTCGTCCTGGCGCGAGGTGAGCGCGTAGCATCGAGTAACAAGAGCGCCGAGCCGCAGTGCCACGGCGAGACATGCGGCGCCAACGGGAAACCTGCACTTGAGACCTCTGGAAGGCGGCAGAATGGCTTGCTCCTGGCGCACTAGAATCTCCAGGCGGCCGGCTAGCTGGTGGCAGCGCGCTGCTCCGCGCCACGCCAGACGATTGAATCCGCGCTGGACCCGGCTCGCGTGAGCCATCTCGTGGAGAAGCACACATTCCAGGTCCTGCTGGCTCATCGCCGCGAGAAACGAGAAGCCCAGGCCCAGCGTGGACTTACCCCGGTTTGACGTGAAGCCATCGATTCTCACCCACGCGCTCGCACCCAGCTCGATTCCGACTAGATCCGGCGGTGCGCATCCGATTTTGTGGGCACACTGACGGACTGTGGAGAGAAGAAGTGGTCCGTTCGCACTGTCGACCGGCAACAGATCCCTCTCGGCACGCCTGATGCGTGATGAGCTTGCGACGGTGAGCATCAGGGACCAGACCCTGCCGATCGGAGCCAATCGGTGTGGGAGGAGCCCGAGCCAGGAGTAAGGCACCAGGACGAGAATGTCCAGAACAAGCAGCGGGGCGAGGAGGAGCAGCGCGCAGGCGCACACGGCGTAAAATACGCCGTCCAGCAGTGCAAGCAGGAGGGTGAGCCCCAGCTTCACGAGAGATGAGATTGGCTTCTCACGCGGTGATATGACAATTGTGCTTGCGGACGAGGACATGGTCTCCTGAAGGCAGAGCGGCAAGAGGATCATTATAGCGGTACGCAGGGACGGCGTCAAGACGCGGCATAGCAGTGACAGACGCGGCCTAGCAGCGCGATGGAGGTAAACTGAAAGTGTCGCTCCCCTCCCAACAGGCGAGCACTGACAGCAGGGTAGAGGCGATGAACGAAGAAGAGAAGTACACTTTCGATCTGCAGGGCTATCTCCGAATAGAGGGCGCGATTGACTGTGAGGCACTGGCGCGCATGAACGCCTGGGTCGATGACCAGGCGCTTGGGGACCCGCGATGGCTCGGGCAGCCGGGCATTGCGCACCTGAATGACGTGCTTACCTGGGGGCCGGATTTCCGCGCACTGCTGGACAATCCGGTGGTTCTTCCTCACCTGAAGGAGCTTCTGGGAGAGGGAGTACGCCTGGACCACGACTACGCGATCTTTCTGCAGCCGGGTGGCGAAGGACTTCCGCTGCACGGCGGAGCAACCCCGCACGACCCTGCCCAGCACTACTACTGTGCGGGGGGCCGTATGTACAACGGGCTCATGGTGGCGGCATACGCCCTGACCGATGTGCCAGAGGGCGTCGGCGGCTTCGCCTGTATTCCCGGCAGTCACAAGAGCCACTACCCGTGCCCTGAGGACATCCACCGGCTTCGTCGCTCATCTCCGCTTGTGCGTCAGGTGCCTGTCCGGGCGGGGGCCTGCATCCTCTTCACAGAGGCGCTCCTCCATGGAACTCTCCCGTGGAAGGGGCCGCATGTGCGCCGAACCGTATTCTTTAAGTTCAGCCCTGGCTACATGAGCTGGTCCGACTCGGCTTACCTGCCGATGTTAGCGAACGAGAAGGCGAACGAAGTTCTGGCCGAGCTCAACCCAATGCAGCGGGCGCTTCTGCGAGCGCCCGGAGTTTACCGGCGGGGCCCAGTGCCTTAGCGAATCGAAGTTGGCGTGTAACAGCTAAGAGGCCCGTCGGCAATCGCTTGCCAACGGGCCTCTTACGGTATCTACCCTGTCCGCTGCCTACGCGGGCTCGGGGCGGAGGCGCGGCTGTACGCGGGGCGGCTCCGGCTCCACAGGAGTAACAGCCCCCGAGGAGGGCGGCGGCTTCGGTGGGCTGAACTTGCCGCGGCGAATATCCTCCGCGTTGCCCTCACCGGTGAGGATTGCCAGGAACTCCTCGCGCGTCAGCGTTTCACGCTCCAGCAGGATCTCTGCAATCTCATCCATCTTGGCGCGATGCTCGGTAAGGATAACGCGAGCGCGATCGTACCCCTGGTCGATAAACGCGCGGACTTCTTCGTCAATGGCGCGCGCGACATCCTCGCTGTAGTCGCGGTCTTCCATCACGTCGCGCCCCAGGAAGGGATTACCGTGCCGGCGACCGAAGCGAAGCGGGCCGAGCCGGTCGCTCATTCCATACTCGCACACCATCGCTCGGGCAAGGTTGGTTGCCTGGTCGAGGTCCGCCGTCGCTCCTGTCGTCACGTCGCTAAACACGATCTCCTCGGCCACCCGTCCGCCGAGCGAAGAAGTGATGTCGTCGAGCATATCCTGTTTGGTACGGAGGCTCTCTTCCTTGGGGAGAAACCAGGTTGCGCCGCCGCTCATTCCTCGCGGAATGACCGTAATCTTATAGACCGGGTCTGAGTTCGGAATCTTCGCCGCCACAATGGCGTGACCAAGCTCGTGGTACGCGACCACCCTGAGCTTACGCTCCGAGTTCATGCGCGTCTTTCGCTCTGGTCCCATCAGTACACGGTCGCGGGCCTCGTCGAACTCGCCCATGGCGATTCGAGTCTTGTCCCGGCGGGCGGCCAGGATGGCGGCCTCGTTTACTACATTCATAATATCCGCGCCGGTAAATCCTGGCGTGAGGCGAGCCAGGGTCTCTACGTTAACGTCATCCTCCAGCGGCTTGCCCTTCAGGTGGACCTTGAAGATAGCGTTGCGTCCCACTACGTCTGGCGCGTCGACCACGACACGTCGATCGAAGCGGCCAGGGCGAAGCAGGGCCGGGTCGAGAACGTCCGGGCGGTTGGTGGCGGCGATCATGATTACGCCGGCGTTGGGATCGAACCCATCCATCTCCACCAGAAGCTGGTTGAGAGTCTGCTCGCGCTCGTCGTGGCCGCCGCCCAAGCCCGCGCCTCGCTGGCGGCCGACGGCGTCGATCTCGTCAATAAAGATCAGTGATGGCCGATTGGACTTCGCAGTGTCGAAAAGGTCTCGCACGCGGCTTGCGCCTACTCCAACGAACATCTCCACGAAATCCGAGCCGGAGATGTGGAAGAACGGGACGCCTGCCTCACCGGCCACGGCCCTGGCAAGCATGGTTTTGCCGCATCCAGGAGGTCCGAGAAGGAGAACCCCTTTGGGGATCTTTGCGCCGAGGGCCTGGAACTTCTTGGCATTCTTCAGGAACTCAACGATCTCCTGAAGCTCCTGTTTCGCCTCCTCAACTCCTGCTACTTCCTCGAACGTGACCTTCGGAACGGTGTCCGTCAGTCGCTTCGCCTTGCTGCGACCAAAGTTCATAGCCTGGTTTCCGCCAGACTGAGCCTGCCGTAAGAAGAAGAGCCAGAATATGATGAGGAAGCCTACCGGGAGCATGACCATCGTCAGAAGCGTCTGAACCCAATCGCTCAGAAAGGGGTGCTTAAACTCAAACGCGACCCCCTTTTCGTGGAGCTTCGCATAGAGTTGACTCCGCGATTCCGATGCATCAGGAAGTACAACTGAAAACGATCTGTTTTCGTTGACCGCGTCTGTGCCGCTGGCTGATCGGTACTGCCCTACGAGTTCATCCTTTTGACAGGAGATCTTCTCTATGGATTGAGGATCGGTATCGAGCCTGGTAAGCAGGCCCTGATATGTCAGGCTGCTAGGAGATCCGCCTGTGCCGCCACGCATGATATTCGATTGGAAGAGTACAACTAGCAACGCCACGATGACGATGACTATCAGGTAGCGAAAATTGTTGTTCCCGGTCTTCAAATCAACCTCCTCCGGCGTTCCCGAGAGAGCGCTGGCAGTGCGGATAATTCCATCATTATAGCATACGCCCGGCATGCCAATTCTGGCTTCATGGCGCGCCTCTGGATGCATGGCTGCTCAGTGCCATCTGCCCTTCGTTACACACGCGCTGCAGCAGTAAGTACGGGCCGACGCCCGGCTGGCTCCCCGTCCGGATACTCGCCTCGTCTGCACAGAGGCCAAGCACCGCGATCAATCGACCGCGACCAGAATCGTCAACGATGATCGGATAGGTCGCTCGTTCTTCTGCGGAAATCTTTCGGTCGGTGAAGATATCCTGAACCTTCTTGGAGCCGCCCAGACCAGCGGGGCGCATCCGGTCTCCCGACATCCAGGAGCGCACCTCCAGCGGCGGCGTCACGGCGGACATTGGCAGGAACAGCCCGCAACTTGTGTTGACCGGAAGGGTCTCCATCACAGATGCTTTCAGGCGGCCGCCAGCGACCTCCAGCAGAATCTCCCCGGGTACCGCAAGCAAAGAGCGCCATTCCAACCGCGCATTCGCGCTGGTTGAAACGCGCTCCACTATCACCCGACCTCTTACCGTACGAATTCGAGCGCCGTTTCCTCCTGGAAGCTCCACGGTCACGGCCGTGCCAGCCACCATACCAGAGAGAACAATCTCCGTATGGCAGTACGCTAGCCCTGCAGTAGTGCCCTCCACTCGCCGCACGGCCTCGCGAAGCACACGGCGCTGAAGCGCCGGATCGAGGGCCAACAGCCAGCCGGCGGCCATGTCCACGCGCTCACCTGCAGGTGGCGCGCCTGCCGCATTCAGCGCATCTGAGGCGATCTGGTCGAGCAGCGCTCCCTCTGCGGCGGCAATGTCCGCCATCCGGATAAGCGCGTCGCCAAGGCTCTGGTTGTAGTACGCAGTCAGGTAGGGAAGCAGTTCCGCTCGGACACGGTTGCGCGTGTAGTGGAGGTTCTGGTTAGAGGAGTCGGTCTGCGGAGAAAGACCGTGTTTCGCACAGTACGTCTCCACGGCATGACGGCTGGTGTTGATGAGCGGACGGATGAGCGGAGGAGCGGCAGCCTGCATCGCGGCAAGCCCGTCGATGCCGGATCCACGAATCATGTTCATCAGAATCGTCTCGATACGGTCGGACCTTGTGTGCGCAAGGGCGATCGAGCGAGCCGCCGTTCGCGTTTTCACCCGGCGCAAGAAGTCGTGCCGTGCGAGGCGCGCACCCTCCTGCGCGGAGTACCCCCGCTCCGCGCAGAGTGCAGGAACATCGATTCGCTCCACCAGGCACTCGATTCCCAGCGCACCGCAGAGGGCGACCACATACTGCTCGTCACTATCGGACTCAGCGCCGCGGAAGCCGTGGTTCAGGTGCGCTGCGATGGGCTGAATGGACCATCGGGGGCTCCGTGCCGCCAGCGCGTGCAGAAGCGCCGTGGAGTCTGGACCGCCTGAGGCACCGACTACCATCGGGCCGGGCTCGTTGAAGAGCCCGTAGCGGGCGACCGTGGCCTCGAGAGAATCTACGAGGGGCTCATCGGCGGGGCCGCCGGAGCGAGGAGGTGTGGGCAGCAAGGACATGTGGGCTCTAGAAGCGACCGATCATCTGCAGGCCAGCCCCACGTCCGCTTGCCGGGATAAAGGGGGCCAGCAGAAGGCCTCTCCGGCTCGAAAGCTCGAGGCGGCCCATGCCATACCCGAGCGCAGCGCCGAAAAGTACGTCGCCCACGGTGTGTCGGTGGAGGCCCACGCGTGAGGCCGAAATCAAGGCTGCGCCGGTGTACCAGTAGGGAGCCTGCCGTGGATGAAGGCCACTCGCAGCCGCCGCGACAGCAAACGCTGCTGCAGCGTGACCGCTTGGAAAGCTATCGTGCTCATTCGAGTCCGGGCGCTTCTCCTGGACGAGGGACTTCAGCCCCTCCGAGATCAGCACGCTGCTTCCAAGCGCGTCGGCGGTACGGAGCGCATGGACTGTGCCGTTCCGACCATCCTGGATAAGCGGAAGCCCAACGCCGCTGGCGAGGTAGACGATATTGCCGGTTCCAGATAAGAAGTTCCAGAAGTCGTGCTCGAACCCCGAGGCGCAGACTGGCGAGGCCGCAGCAGTAAGGAGAGCAGAAATCGCGATCAGGGGCGTAGCATACCGGGACAAAATGGGGACGTTAATCGACGTATCCTTTCATCGGAGGCTTATCAATTGATGGGCGGATGGCGTGCGGCCGATCCTCCGGCGATATGGGCGTCTTCGATATCAGGGCGATTGCCACAGGGTCCGGCATCTCCAGATAGCGCTTCCAGTCGAGTTGGCTGAGCTGTACGTACGTGCAGTTGAATTCTAACACACGAATACCCGGAAAGTCGATCGTGTATTGATGAGACGCCAGCGTGCGAGGGGTGTCGTAGGAGAGAATCGCGATCGGGCACAAACAAATGTGCGACATCCGGGCCGGACGTTCCTGCTGACATTTGCCGTATCAGGCTAGTCTGCGAAACAGTCCGACAGGGGCCGATGGCGTATATTCCGGAAAGACCAGATCCGCCCGCGGATTGCGGAGCCTGGCCGCGAGTACTTCTGAGAGCACTCGCCGGTAGTCCGTGGTGACTCTCAGGTCGCCGGGCCCTTCCAGTCGGTCCGGGCCGAGGCCCGGCCACTCTCCATAGACCCGACCGCCCACAAAGCCGCCTCCCATCAGAAACATGCATCCGCCCCGGCCGTGGTCCGTGCCGAACCCGCTGTTCTCGGCCGCTCTGCGGCCAAACTCGGTCATTACGAGAGTGGTAACATGCCCAAAATGTGGACCGAGATCGCGCGCGAAAGCCGCTAGCGACTCGCCAAGCTCCGCCAGCCGCAGTGCGTGCAGGCCGATCTCTCGACCCTGAGCAACGTGTGTATCCCATCCGCCCATGTCGAGACAGGCGATCTCAAGGCCCACATCACCCTTTATGAGAGCCGCCGCCTGCCGAAGTCCGTCCCCCAGGTCACCCTTCGGGTAGATAGCTCCGAACTCCGGCCGGTAGTGATTCGGGTCGATGCGGGCGATCGCATCCATTGCGCGAAGAGTCTCTCGACCTGCGCTATGCAGCAGATCGTCACCGCCGGCGGTGGGCCCATACATCTCCCTGATACTATCGGTCAGGGCGGATGTACGGGTCGCCTGCGGCCGCTTCCCGATCACAGGAGGAGAAAGCCGGAAATCGTTCAGGGAGCTTACGGCCGTTGCAGCCGACGCTCCACGGAGCGAGTCCGGCATCGTCTCCGCGATGGCAACGGCCCGGAGGGGTGGCTGGGGGGAGATGGCCGTGCACTCGAGATGGCGCGCGAGCCAGCCGCCCGAAGCCCCTGTGTCGTGCGAGAGCCCGCGCTCCATTGTGGCCATCGCCTCGAAATGCGAGCGGGTCTGGTCGCCCGACCCGATCGCGTGGATAACCGCCAGCTGTCCGTTATGGAAGAGCGGCAGAAGCGGCGCGAGGCGGGGATGGAATCCAAAGCGCGGGTCCAGGTACAGGGCTCTTGCCGCCGCAGAGGAGCGGGCGTCGTTCGGGGCGGGAAGGCCCAGTGCAGGACGCAGGCGGTAGTAATCATCGTCGCCATAGGGCGCGACCATGTTCAGACCGTCGGCTCCACCCCGGAGAAAGAGCACCACCAGTGTATCGGAGACTTCGGGCGCCCGCGCACCGAGCGTAACACTCTGGAGAGCAGAGAGACGCGCCCCGGAGCCCGCGGCCGCTGCAAGCGTCGCACCGGCGATCAGCTCGCGCCTTGTCCATCGAATTGCCATACCAGTTTCCTTATCACGGCTCGGGCCGTGAGGCTAACGCGTCTGAAAGAGCGGCGAAGCGAGCAGAAGGCCCGAAGCCTCCGCCAGCAGGTCCGATTCTGGAAGGCCAGCCGCCCGGGCATTCGCAGCGTGCTTGCCGAGGCTCTGGCGCAGGAACTCCGCATCAGCGGCATGGGCATGGCGACCTGCGAACGCCGCGATCAGCGCGTCGATGCGCTCGCCATCGGTCACTAGATGCGCGCCCTCAAGTGCGCGCCAGATCTCCACTCTGGTTCCAGGAATCGCATTTCCGGCCAGGGCCAGGGCGAAATTCCACCGCGGCAGGAGCGACCCTGTCCAGGCGGTCGCCCGGTCCGGGAACCCGTCGGGCATCGGCCACTTGTAGAGCGGCTGTCCAATGGCCGCGAGGTGACGCTGGATGGGCTCGCCGCAATCTGTATCGGCCCCTACCGCCCGGAGTGCGGAGGCGACCATATCGAGCGGGCGCTTCCAGAGCGGGGTGCGGGCTCCTCGCGAGAGCAGACCGTCCGCGTCGAGCAGGATCGGGCGAAGGGTGGAGCGGATGTCGCTGCCGCTCCTGAGGAACGCCGCAGCAGCGCGGGCCACAAGGGGCTCGGGGGAGCTGCCGATGAACCGCCGGGCAAGCTTTGAAGCAACAAAATGCGCGGTGGCAGGATGGGCCGCGAGCCTCTCCAGCACCATTCCCGCATCGCGCTCGCCACCTCCCGCAGGCACAGTCAGGTCTAGAAACGCAATGTGCTTCATCCCATTGTCGTGCTGGTTAGCATCGAAGGAGTACTCGCCTCGCCGCCACCTTACCATTACGGCGTGGCCCGTGAAGCAGCGTGCCACGGCCTGAATATCCCGGATCGTGTAGCCGCTGTGAACTCCGACGGTGTGGAGCTCCATCAGCTCGCGGGCATAGTTCTCGTTCGGCCCGCCGCCGTCACCCCGGCGGCGATTCTGGTTGTTGTCCAGGTAAGCGAGCATTGCCGGGCTTCTGGAAGATGCCGTGAGCATCTCGTGGAAGCTGCCCAGCACGTGAGGGCGGATGACACGCTCGGTATCCGTCGGGATGAGCGAGCTGCCTTCGTTCTTGAGCGCAAAGATGTTGAAGTGGTTGGTCCAGAAGTCCGCGAGCGTTTCGCGAAGCTGATGTCGGCTGTAGACCATGCGGAGCAATGCCGCTTGCGAGAGCTCGCGCTGCAGCTGGCCATAGTCTATGCTGTAGAGCGCGTCCGGGGCTTCGGTCGCCATCTGAACCGTGTCGAGGGTGTTCACGCGCCATGCGACGGCAGGGCTCTCATCGATCTTATCCGCGAGCTGCTCCTCAATCCAGGCGTGCGGGCCCATCGCCGCGACCTGGCTCACGTCGCCAGGCCGCGGCCCGGCCCCGATACGATTGAGAACGTGGAGCGCATCAGCCGCTGCCGGATCGGGCGGAAGCGGCGTGAATACGGGCGGGCTCGATCCGGTCAGGCGCTGCGCTTCCCGGCGGAGGTCGCGGCACCCGGCGGCTGCGCCGGTGGCCGCCGCGGCCGCCAGCAGCCGTGGAAGGCTGCTGGCGACAGTGCGAGAGGCTGCGCCAGTCTCAGATTCGGCGCGCCCGTGCGCTTCCGGCGCCATCCTAAACGGCTCCTTCAGCGCCTGCAACATCGTAGCCGGACTTCGCCGAGGGCGGCTGTGCAGTGATCGATTTCCGCGTAGGGCGAATCGCAGTCGCGCCAGCTCCCAGCGACACTACCAGCGTGACGGGCAGCACCAGGAACCAACCGATAATGGGGAACCCGAGCGCAACGCTATAGAGGAGGCTCGCCTGCACCAGCGAAGCAAATCCGCCCTTCGAGCCGGGCATCTCGGCGATGCGATGGGAAATCCCCTGCACCAGCCCGGCCGCGCCGATGGTGAGAATACCGAGCATGCAGAGAACCAGCAGGCCGGCAATCAGCTTCAC
>JBBRJW010000039.1:0-10138 GCA_038218705.1 Chthonomonadales bacterium
TTGCTCCCGGGCAGGCCGAGCAGCTTGATGGTCGCGGGTCTGCCCGGCGTATCGCGAACGACCTCGAAGTCGCTCCCGCTCACTCCCAGTTCCCCGACCTCCCCGGTGGTCGCCAGCAAGAGGCACGAGCGGAATGGAGCCACTTCGATCTCGGCAGCGCTTCCAAACGGGAAGGTCCCAAGATCCCGCTCGGACGGGTGGAAGCGGCGCAGCGCCACCCGTCCCGCGCCGGCCAGCCCAATTTCGCCATCCAGCTTCACAGCGTACTTGATCGGGTTCCAGGTGAGGTTGCGAAGCGTAATCAGGCGTGTGCTTGAGTCTCCGCGCGAAACCGCGTTCGGGCCATAGGTCGCCTCCGGCAGCCGCATCCCGTGAACGAGCAGGTCGCCGTAACGGTGGTGGAGGTTGAGAAACCGTGCGAGCCGGGGGAACTCGTCATCGCGCAGCAGCCAGGGGTTGCCATACAGCTCTGGTGCGAGCAGCAGACTGCGATTGAAAGCCTGGAGGACCACATCGTCCTCCCAGTAGTCGAGGCAGCTGGAGAGGCAGACGCCGTGATCCTCGACCAGCCGGGTGAGGTTGGGCGGAAGGCCACGCGACAGCGCGCCCGCACGATGGTGCGGCGCCGTGGAGTGGTTGGGCATCCAGACATCGATGTAGGTCTCCGCTCCCTCCCAGAGCGAGGTGGTGGCATAGGGCGCCGCTCGGCCCAGCGAAATGCGATGGTTCAGGAGGATAAGGTCGGGGTTTACCGCCCGACAGGCGGTCATCATCCGGATGAATGCGTCCTGCTTTTCGGGGCGAAGGTCGGTACAGTAGGTATCCATCTTGAAGAGACCGATACCGGAGTCGCGTACCAGACCCACCATCATGTCGGTGCGCGCCTGCTCGTCTGCCGGCGTATTTCCGAAGCCGTCCGGCCCGGCCCAGAGGCCCATCGCGATTCCCAGGCTCTTCGCCTTCTGAGCGATCGGGGCGAAGCCGTTAGGATAGTGCGCTTTGAACTTGTCCGAGGTCATGGATCCGTAGGTCCCTGCCGTATCGATCTGGCCCACGTCCCAGGCGTAGATATCGAGCTGCGCGCCATACTCGTGCTTGAGCCAATCGAAGAACGCCAGATTGGTGAGCGTCTGCTTCTCGGACGACCCTACGTTCACGTTGTTGATCCAGCTGAAATACTCTGCGCGCGAGGGAGTGTTTTCGGCTGCGCCAGCAAACACCCTGGGCGGCTCCTGCGCCGCAGCGAACGCGCAGCATTGCAGCGCGGTGATCGCAATGCCGAGACAGATTCCTGACTTCTTGAGGTTCATGGCGCTTCTCTATGTGGGTTAGATGCTCAGGGCTCAATTGCCTGCCCTGCACAGTTGACTATGGCTTCCAGCGGTAGAGGATCGACTTGGCCTTATAATCCTCTTCGACAAAGACGAGAATTTCGTTGTCTTTGCGCTGGTATGCCGTGATCCCGGTAAGGATATCGATCCAGCCGGTCTTCTCGATGCCGCCCATCGCGGCGTCTGGTTCGAGTGAGCCCATCTCCGCGCCATCCGACATGCGGTTAACCCAGATGCGGCCGCGCTCTTTCCAGCCTCCGGTAAATACATAGCCGCCCGCGGCCGTGACGCAGCCGGCCTCGCGGCCGGCGTGCGAGGTGAAGGTTACCGCGTCCCGGTTGCCGGCGAGATAGCCTTTGCAGATGAAGACTCGCCCGATATGGCGCATGTCCTCTGCCTGCTCGGCCGCGACCAGAGTGTCGGTATCGACATCGTACCAGACGCGAGCGACACTCTTCATGCCCCTGGGCGGATCCATGACCGTGATCTTGTCGGCGCTATAGATCGGATTTCCACGGCTGTCGAGCCCCTGGAAGTCGTAGCGGAAGAAGCCGTACGCCATCCAGATGTTGCCCTTCTTATCCACCCAGAAAGGGCCGGGCTGGACGCGGCCCGTGTTCGGCGCATACTCGTTCGCCTGGTACTCCCCGTCGCCGTTCAGGTCGCGCCAGATGAACGTCCCATCAGGCCGACCGGGTGGCCACTTCTGCTCGGTTCGGTAGATCTGGTTTTTCCACTGCATGATTGCAGCGGATGGAATGGCCATCTCCCCGTCGTATCGGAAGACATTGATGAAGTTGCTGGCGAACATTCCGCCGACGAAGAGGAATCGCTTGCCGTTCAGATAGACCACCTGGGGCGACGTCAATCCATGCTCGCCCTGCTGCTTGACGAAGGTGAGCCCGCGGGGATCGTGCGGGTACTTGTGCTTATCGAGCGAATAGCCAACCCAGGTGGATTCCTTCCCGGCCGGCCGGCTGTAGTCCATAACGTAGTGTTCCTGGATACCCCAGACGTCTCGGCCGTCGGTCGTTGGATCTGCGCAGGCCACGTCGACGAAGAAGTGGCCGTACAGCTCCCATACCAGTTTCCCCTGGGGCGTTAGCTTACGGAGCACCGTTCCCATCTCGCTCATGGCTACATAGATATTGCCGTCGCGGTCCATCCCGATCCCGCGAATACCCCAGAACTTCAGGGGCGCGACCTTGCCGGGCGTGCCGGACGCAATGCCGCCGTGGTCGCCAAAGGCGCGGAGAAGCACCGGACTGCGCGGGTCGGAAACGTTGTAGAAGAGGATCTGCTGACGGGGACCATCCAGCGAGTCCGCGATCATCAGGCTTCCATCGTTCGAAAGCGCCAGCGCCGTGGGCCGAAAGAGACCCGGAAACTGAACGGTTACGCCATCGCACTCGATGCTCTTCGGGATGAAATCGTACTCATTGTTGTGAGGATCGACGTACTCGACGTTCAGCTTCCAGTGCCGGCCCTTCTGGTCAGTTACCTGGAGACTGTTCGCGCCAACGTCCTGGTTACCAACGACCTTGCCGTTCCGGTACATGCCGAACTTGTTGCCGCCTTCGTCCCAATGGCTCCAGGTGACGCAGGTGCCGTCCGGACGGGTATTCATGTGGATGAAGAAGTTCTGAACCCACCCGTCGTTTCCCCCGGCAAAGGAGTTGCCGACCCAGGACGTGGTGTAGTTCAAGCGCTTCTCCTGGGCCGAGGCCGCCGAGAGAGTAAGGGTGAGCAGCATACCGAGAAGCAGGGGGCGGAACCTGGCAGGCGCCTGGAGGCGAGAGAGTGCGTGCAGTCTGGTATCGGAAGCGAGCATGTGCGGTTTCCAGTCGATCTGATGAGGTGTTCGGGCTGAAGTCGAAGGTCTGCAAGACGGGGGCGGAGCGGAGCCGTTCGATGTCCATCGCTACCCCGCTCGCTCGTTTGTGTGCCGGCGGAAACGAACTCCGCGACCACCTCCCGGGGCAGTCAGAGACACACTGGCGCACCTGGCCGGTATCGTCATCGTGCCGGAAGTCAGGACGGCCACCGGCCGCCTACAAGCTATTGAGCCAGGCGCTCACATCAGCGGGCGAAGTGAAGTCGAACAGGTCGAGGCTCAGCCGCTCCATCTGTTCGGCATTGAGCCTTTCGAAGCGGCTGAGCACCTCCGCCGAGAGCGAAGGGAAGCGCTGCTTCAGCTGGCGCGCCAGAACACGCAGCTCGCCTTCCAGCCAGCCCGCTTGCCGGCCTTCAAGCTGGCCTTCCTGCCGGCCTTCCTGCCTGCCTTCGCGCACTCCTCGCCGGTAGTTTTCCTTGCCTACTGATGATAGCGGAAGCATCACGCGCTCCTTCTCCTCCGGCGTTAGCCGGCCCATCACCTGCTCTTGCTCCCGAGCAGTCAACTGCAAGTATTGCTCAAAAAAGCCCGTCAGTACGTCAATCTCCGTCAGGTTCCGCTGCGGGGCGATCCCGCTGAGAAAGCGGTAAAAGCGAAGGGCCACTTCCTCCCGCTCTTCCTGGGGGATATCCAGGGTCGCCATCAGCGCCATTGCCAGCTCGTTCTGGCTCTCCGCCAGTTTCTGCCACGTGAACTCGTTGAGCTGAACGGCCGTGAAATCAAATTGTAACACACGCTTGCCCGCAATGTCGATGACATACTCGTGCTTTGCGGGGATACGCGGCGTGTGGTAAGAGAGCAGGGCGATGGGGAAGATGATATCGCCATAGCGAGTGACCAGGGCAGCATAGTAGGCGAACATGCGGGCAGGAAAGTCTGGCCGGGCGCTCGACTGGGTCTCGATGTGAATGAGGAGGATGTGCTCGCTCCCATGCGTCTGGCAGGAGACGAGCAGGTCTACCTGCTGGCGCATCTTTCCTCCGCTGGCATGGATGAGCTCCTTGTCGAGCAGCTTGATGGAAGTCGGGTCAATGAGGCCTGCGAGCTCGGGAACGAAGGCGTGCAGAAAGGGCATGAGGAAGGTGCCGATCAGTGTCTTGAAGAGCCCGTCGTGATCAATCTTTCCCCGTCGCATTCCTCGTCCTCCTTCCCGAGTTCACCGTGGAGCGGCCGCGCAGGCCGTCCGCGCCATTTCCTTCGCCTCGTACCTCACGTACTCAGATAGCATAATGATGGCACAGTCGCGGTGCGCAGGCCCTCGTCGGGTCCCCTGTGAAAGGCCAGCAGGCAGGAGGTTGCGGTAATTCGCCAGGGGCTCAGATCGTCCAAATCAGCTGGACCCGTGGCAGTCCCTATTGAAGTATTGCCAGCCCTAGCGTGAGTGCCCTGGGCGCCCCTTAGCCGCTCCCAGGCTTCGGGCAGATTAGAGGACAAGGAGTCGCCAGCCCGGAATAGTGATTGCGAGTTGCTTCACACCTACCGCGGAATTACTCTGGACGTGGAATAGCCGGCAAGGGAGAGGACCGCGCGTCGATTCCAATAAAAGAATCGACAATCCCGGGCGATGCGTGGTAACAGTAGCAGGGCACCGGAAACTCGGGAGATCGCGATGACCACTGAAGACGACGTGCGCCGAATCTGTCTCTCGCTGCCCGAGGTGATCGAGAAGCCCTACGAGCGTCTCCCTGGTTATCGCGTGAAGACCAGGCTCTTTGCACGCATAAGGGAGAATCCGTACGCACTGGTCGTGTCGCGCGCGAGTATCGGCGAAAAGGAAGCGCTCATCGCCTCGGAGCCAGAAAAATTCTTTCAGACGCCCCACTACGAGGCTCATCCGGCAATGTTGGTCCGCCTGGAAGCCATCGATTTCGAGGAATTGGAAGAGCTTCTCACCGAGGCATGGGCCTTGAGCGCTCCTGTCAAACTGCTCGCCTCTTTCGAGGCGAGCAGACCGCTAGGAAACCGTCGTGCAAGGAGGAGCAGCGCACTTCCCGGAATCTAAGTTCCTGACCGTTCAGCTGATGAGGGGCAGGTAGGCCCTATCGAGCTCACAATCGCATTGTCTCCCGTTGGAATAGAACGGCTTGCGAGTAAGATTCCAGAGTGATCGCATTACAGCCGGTCCGTTTGCGTCCGTTTAGCACCAGTGTAATCGACCGGAGTCGCATGTCGCACGACCAGGCGAGACACTCGCTTGCCGGATGGGCGCTGCCTTGAAGTACTCTCGAAATCTGAACCCGGCGTTGGCGATGTTATTGCTCCTCTATCTGGAAGCAGCGCATGCCCCGGCCCCGGTCATCGCCTATGCTCCATCGCCCGGCGATATTCCGAAACTCCGCCGGCAAAGTACAGTTCTCGTGATAGGTCATGGGTTCGGTCTCCTTCTTGAGTTTAGGCAACCGAAAGGACACTCCATGACCTATCCATGTTTCACGGATACGGCCCCAGGGAATTTACAGAAACCACGATACACTAGCTTCCTGGGCCATTCTAACATCCTCCGATCCAACTTCTCGATGGTCTGGCTGGCAGGCGTAACTCCCGCTTTACAAGGCGGATCAGGAAGCACGCTCACCACAGCGGGCGGTCATCTCAGGCGAGATGACTACCGCGCCAGGCGTTGCGGCTCCCATGAGCCTGATCTGGTGGGACGGACGTAGGCGGACGGAGCGGCGATGCTATCTGCAGGGCCGACTTTCGGAACGGTGTCGCCTTATTTCGCTCTGGATGCCGGCCCCATCAGGCGAAGAGTCTGAACCTGTGCGTGATTGGTCTGGAGCTCGACTGCGCCGTCACTGACCGGCAGGGGAGCGAGGTCCGTTTCGATATGCGTTGTCTGCACTGCCGCAGACAAGCCCGAAGCCAGCGTCAACTTGACACGGCGCGCTGCGGGAGCGAGGCTCCACAATCGTGCAATGATGCCTCTGTCGATGCCCTCTTCGGCGGGCTTGACCGCCCACAACATTACGTCCGGGTCGCTTGGAGTCAGCAGGGAGTAGCGGTCTGCCGGGTAAGGACTGGCTTCTGTTCCGATCATCCCGCCGGTGACGAGCGGATTCTGGTGCTCCAGTGAAAACCGCATCGCTGCAGCAGCGTCGTAAGCGCCATGGGGGCGCAGCGAAAACCGCTGCAGAAAGCTCGTGGCGCCATTCTGATCCTGAATGCCCAGGTAACGGCCATCGACCTGACCGCCCGCCAAAACATTGATCTGCGGGGTCGTGGTGTCGAGAAGCTTTGTCGTGCTGTTCCCGATTCTTGCGAAGCTGCAGTCGGCATTGGAGAGTGTCACGCCCTTGGTCCCCGTACCGTCTGTGATGTCCGCGAAGTGGTTCAGGGTCACATGGTCGTAGCGCGCACGCGAGTCGGCGTAGTCGCCGCCCTGTGATTTGAGACGGTCTCGAAGGATCGCCCCTACTTCCTCGGTGCGAACGTCGGGGGACGCGAGGTTGAACCCGAAACTCCAGTATCGCGTGCTGCTAAAGCCCGCATTGATCCGATTTCGAATATCGATGCGGTCCGAGTCGCGGTACAGGGTGATCCACGTCGTATGCTCCAACCCCTCACGGCTCGTACAGCGCAGCGTTACCGAAACCGGCCCGCTGCTCTCCACCGTGATGTCGCTCCCCTCGCTGCCAGTCGACATGTCATTGAGCTTGAGACCGCCGATCGTGGCGGCAAACTCGGTACTTCCTCGCGTCTTGTCGATCAGGCTCGCGATGGCCCCGTCCGGTTCGAGCGTGAGTTTGAGCGCGCTGTTCTCGAGGATTCGCCGGTGCATTACCGTGTCAGTGCTCACCGCCGCAGCAGGACTCTGCGGTGCAGTTCCCGGCCCGCCCAGGATCTCGTAGGTCTTGTAGCCCGCCGAGGGTACCTCGCTTGCCAGAATACGCAGATAGCCTATCCCCTCCAGCGTTACGAGCTGATGCGGCACGTCCTTGCCCGTCGACACGTCGCGGACATGGATGTCGGCAGAGCCCGTGTAGACCATGTCCGCAGAATCGGTGCGGACCCAGCCGAGCGGATTGAGCACATAAAAGCGCCGGGATGCAGCGGGCTTCTGAATCAGAGCGCCCAGGCGGGTCGCGGAATCGGCATGCAACGGATTGACGTAGTACTCGATCTGACTTGCAAGCAGATCCTGCCAGGTGGCGCGGGAAGCGCGCGAAATCGGCCCATCGGCCGTCCAGTCGTGCTCCCAGTAGAGGCCCAGCGCGGTAAAGGCGAGGTCGCGCGCCTTCTCGCGACTCTTCAGGAAGCCGGGCTTCTGCAGGCTGACGAGGGTACTCATCAGCTCCGCCGCTCGCAGTTTTTCGACCGAACGGCGAACACGGGCTGAGGTTTCGGCCATTGAAGCGGAGTACAGGTCCCACTCGTTCCCGTAGGTGACGGACTCTGCAGGCAATCCGCTTCCGTACAGCTTCTCAAAATCCTCGAAGAAGTCCGAAGTGTTGGAAACGATCACCTGGCGGCTTTTGGTGGACTGCTTTTTTGCGATGACGTGAAAATGGTCGGTGTAGGGGAAACCGATAACGCCCTGCTGTATGCCCGGCTCTTTCGGTATGCCGGGGTTGGCGGGAACGCCGGTCTTGCGCGCGAGGGTATCGCCCCCGAATCCGAACGCCGCGCGAACAGAGTAGGGCTTACCAGTCTTATCGTCTGTGTACCGGCTGAGAAAGGCAGCGTTCGTATCCAGGAAGTTGATGGCAAACTCCGGGTCACCCGCTTCGAGGTACGTCCCCATAAGGCGCGGGCCCAGCGAATACCACTTCATGAGGACGCGCTGACCATCCTGCCCGGTGTACCAGTAGATCTCATGGTCGCGCTTAACCAGAGAACTGTTCGGTATCTGACTCGCGCAGCCGCAGATGCCTCGCCAGCTATACTTCGCCCCCGCTCCCGCCCACAGGGAAGAGAGACCAAGAGGCAGGGTCTGGTCCTCCATCGCGATGGCAAGCGGAAAGCGCAGATCATATCGGCGTTCCAGTCGGCCCGCATAGTACATGCCGCGTAGTACTGCCTCCATTGGCTGCGCACCGTAACACGAGACCAGGGCGTTGAGCGGTGCGCTGATATGTCCGTCCTTAACACGCTTCATCAGCCGATCAAACTCAGCCGGGCTCTTGTGCCTCTCGTAATTCCAGAGCCAGTAGCTGCCATCGGCGTTGAAACGACTCTGATAGGGCGAGGGGTTGCGTCCTGTACTGTCCGCAAGGCGCAGGTAGTAATCGAGCATATCGACGAAGACGGCGTTGTAGGTGTCGGCGTCGGCCGTCCACATGTAATCGGTATGGTCGTCGTTCCCCAGGTAGATGCGGGTTTCGTCCGCACGAACCCCGCTGGAACCCGAGCATACCAGCAGAAGGAGGAGGCCGAGTGCAAGCAGAGATCGTTTCATAATGACCCTCATCGCTTTTGTCTTCGGAGATGCCGTGGAATTTCGAGGCTCGCTCAGCGCGACTCGCGCTGCAGCCCTTACGGGTGGTATGAGCGAGGGCCTCTTCATGAGCAGAATTCCGACCACTGACTGCACGGCGGCAGGCGCATCGAGCAGCCGGAGAACGTTCGTCGAAGTAGTGGTCGGCTGTACCGGCAGAAGATTTCCGTAAGGTCATCATCTTCGCCGTTGCTTATCCGTTCGAAGTAGGCTACACTGTACCCCGAACGGGGACTGAAACGTATAACTAATACGTTTAACCCACGAGGAGCAGGGACTTTATGGTAACGATGGGCGATGTCGCGGCACGGGCGGGAGTTTCCCAGGCTACGGTTTCGTTTGTCCTGGGCGGCAGCTCCGACCGCCTCAAGATCTCTGCGCAGACCCGCGAGCGGGTTTTAGCGGTGGCGCGGGAACTTGGGTATCAGCGCAACCAGATTGCGCGGGCGATGGTAACGGGCAAAAGCCGTATCATCGGCGTTTTGACCGCGCCGCAGGCCAGCGAAAACATCATCAACATCCTGGCGGGCGCGATGGAGACCGCTAACGAGAACGAGTACCTGCTCAAAGTGCTGCACCTCTCCTACGACAGCATTGACGACGCCACCATTGCGCGCTGCCTGGAATGGCGGTTAGCGAGCGCGCTGATAGTCGGGCTCAGCGAAGAGGCTCATGCTCGTCTGCACGAAGCTTTCCGAGCAAACAGAATCCCACTTGCCGTCATCGACAATGTACCACCCACCGAATGGGGGGTTCGCATCCGTTCAGACGATGAGGAGGGCATTGCTCAGGTGATATCACACCTGACCGCGCTGGGACACCGCCAGATCGCCTATATTGGCGGCCGACCTGGACTTCTGTCGGGATGGCGGGAAGCGAGTTTTCGCACCGCACTTGCGGCTGCAGGGATGGTCGCCCCGCCGCACTGGATTCGGCAATCATCCTGGGGAGATCAGAGGATCATCGAGGCCGATGTGCAGGCGATGTTTCAGCAGAGCGGTGACACGCTTCCGACCGCCGTTGTCTGTTCGGCAGACACCATCGCCATGGTCGTGCTGCGTGTGGCGCGCGCCCGCGGCCTGCGCCTGCCCGCCGACCTGTCGGTCACAGGCTACTCCAATGGCTCACTTTCGGGGTTTGCGGACCCGCCGCTGACCACGGTCGACCAGTCATTTACCGAGATGGGGCGGGTGGCTGCGGCACATGTGATCGCCATTGCCGAACGCGGGGATGCCAGGGGCAATGCCGGTGATACCGTTGATGGGCTGGATATCAGAATTCCAACGCGGCTGATCGAACGGGGCTCCACGGCGCCTCCGCCTCCCGGGTAAGCGCGCGGGCAGCAAACACGAGAGCGGGCAATCGAGGAATCTCACCGGACAATTCCCGGGCGCTTCACCGGTGCACACTGAATGCCGCTCTCTGGCATTCTCGATATCGGAGACACACTGACATGACACGGTTCGTCTGGGCGCTTCT
>JBBRJW010000040.1:0-10090 GCA_038218705.1 Chthonomonadales bacterium
CGCCGGTCAGCATCCCTGCTGCTGCGCCCTGCTTTGTGAGCCCGCTCCACCACGCGCCGAGAAGCAGCAGCGGGAAGTAGGACGCGGCTGCAATGGCGAAGGCCCATCCTACCAGCATCGCAATGTCGAACGACTCCACCAGGAGGCCGAGAAGCATCGAGACCACACCGAAGAGGACGGCTGCGAACTTGAAGGCGCGCAGTCGGGCCTCCTGAGGCGCATTCGGCCGCAGCATCTTGCCGTAGATGTCGTGGGCGAGCGCCCCCGACATGCTCACGAGGAGCCCCGAGAAGGTGGACATGAAGGCTGCGAACGCGCCGGCGCTCGTGATACCGCTCAGGATCTGCCCGAGGAGGTGATTGGAGAGCGCGGCCATCGGCAGGCGAATGACGACGCTGTCGGTGCTGTTGTTCGCATAAAGCGCCGGGAGAACGTTTCGACCGAGCGTGCCCCATACCGGCGTAAAGAGGTAGAACGCGCCGATGAGCACCATTACCCAGAGTGTGGTCCTCTTCGCGGAGCGCCCATCCGGGTTTGTGTAGAAGCGTACCAGGATGTGCGGCAGCCCTGCGGTGCCGCAGACCAGGGCGATGATCAGCGAATAGGTGTAGAGGAGCGGAAAGCCGTATTTGCCCGCGAGTGGCCCGAACGGCTGTACCCATTTCGCGTTGGTTGGAGCATTTGGAGAACGCCCTCCTGCTGCGAATACGCCCTCTATCTCCCGCTCGAAATCCACCTTCGGCGCGGATTTGACGGGCTTGCCGTCCGGCCCATTAAGCAGTGCGCCTCCCCGAGTTATGGTGAATGGCGTGGCAATGAGAGTCTCACCGGCGGCGAGGGTGAAGGGCGCGTGCGCGGCGCGTATCCCCGCCGTGCCTTCAACTGAGAGGGCACCGGCGGGCATCGGGTCGTCGCCCGGCTCGGCCTTGCGCGCGGGGCCAGCACGCGATATCTCGGCCCCCTGCGGGAAGGCAATCCTCGTGACCGCGCCCGTCGAGAACGCAGCGGCGTTGAGCGGGGCTTGCCGCGCTCCCCGAAACTTCACGAGCGTACCCGGAGCGAGCGTCGGCGCACCCTTCGGCACACTAACATTGAGGGAGACGCCGTGCGAGTAGTCGCCGTATACCGACATCAGCACGAACACGGGCGCGGCAATTGCGAAGAGCTTGACCCAGTACTGGAACGCCTGGACAAACGTGATTCCCTTCATACCGCCAAGGGCGACATTAAAGGTGATTACGCTGCCAACAATGACGATACCGACCCAGTAGTCCCAGTGCAGGATCGTTGACATTGTCACGCCTGCGCCTTTCATCTGCGGCATGGTATAGAAGAGGCCGATGAAAAGGACAAAGACAACCGCGACCTTCCGGAACAGCGGACTGTCAAATCGTCCTTCGGCGAAATCCGGGATCGTATAAGCGCCGAAACGTCGAAGCGGGCCGGCAATGAAAAGCAGCAGGAAGAGGTAACCTGCGGCGTAGCCTACCGGGTACCAGAGCGCATCGTAACCGCTCTTCATCAAGAGTCCGGCAATGCCCATAAACGACGCGGCGCTCAGATACTCGCCAGAGATTGCGGAGGCATTCCAGAAGACGCTCACCGACCTTCCGGCCACGAAGAAGTCCGAGGCAGAGCGCGACTTGCCGGTGGCGTAGAGGCCGAGGCCGACGGTTCCGACGATGATCGCGATGACAAAGAGCAGGGGGATCAATCCGTTGGCCGCTGTCACTCTGTCACCTCCCGCTCGCTTTCGGCGAGATCGGCCAATATTTCATTTGCGGGTGCGGGGGCGGCCCCCGCAGGCAGGCCGATGGCCGCGAACTGTGCGGCTGCTTCGGCTTCGAGCCGATCCGAGGCCTTTACGAAGTAGGCCGAGAGGAGCCACGTGATCGGGAAGAAGCTGATTCCAAGGAGGAACCAGGAGACCGTGAATCCTGCGAATGGCCGGTTGGCCACCTCAGGAAACCACGCGTTGAAGAGGGGCAGGCCGGCGAGCAGCGCCACGAAAATGGCGGCAACGCGCAGACTGAGGGAGGCCTGACGGCGCATAACCGATTTCGCAAGGCTTACTGCCTGCGATCCCTGGGATGGCGGCGATTGTTGTGTCATCGTCTCTCCTATGTGCCATCGACCACTGGTCGATACGCGCCTACGCTTCGGCGCGTGACGTTGTTTACCCATGAACCATTGTTCCGATTCCGGAATTGGTGAAGATCTCGACCAGAAGCGCGTGCGGCTTACGGCCATCGATCATGTGTGCCCTCGAGACGCCGCCCTCCACAGCGGTGATGCAGGCCTCGAGCTTGGGAATCATGCCCCGGTCGGCCGCTCCAGAGCTTATCATTCTGCTCGCGTCCTCAACAGACATATCGTTGATCAGACTCGACTTGTCGCTGAAGTCCGCGTAGAGGCCCTCTACGTCGGTTAGCAGTACGAGCTTACTCGCTTCGAGGGCGGCGGCCAGATATCCTGCCGCGTGATCGGCATTGACGTTGTAGCTCTCCGCGTCCGGGCCAATCGCCACGGAGGAGATCACGGGCACGTAGCCATTTTCACAGAGGAGCGTCAGGATTCCCACGTTCACATGGGCAATCTCGCCAACGAAGCCCAGGTCGCCCTTCTTAGACTGCATCTTATAGGCCTGGATAAGGTTTGCGTCCTTGCCGCTCAGGCCCACGGCCCTCGCGCCCTGCTGGTTGAGCAGCGATACGATTCCCTTATTGGTCTTGCCCGCGAGCACCATCTCGACAATTTCCATGGTCGCGGCGTCTGTTACGCGGAGGCCCTCAATAAAGACTGGCTCATGGCCCATCTGCTTCATCAGGGAGCTGATATCCGGCCCGCCGCCATGTACGAGAACCGGGCGTATGCCAACATAGTGCAGGAGCGCAATATCTTGCATAACCTGCGACTTGAGCTTCTCGTCGATCATGGCGTTACCGCCATATTTCACTACGATCGTCTTTCCGTAGAACTGGCGCAGATACGGGAGCGCTTCAATCAGCACCTCCGCGTGCGCCGCATGGTCCAGCGTATTCATTTCAGGTGTGGTACTCCGCGTTTATTCGAACATAATCGTAACTGAAGTCGCATGTCCAGAAAGTGGCTGACTCGTCGCCGACCCCGAGGTTAATCTCAATGACGACCTCTTTGCCGGCGAGATAGCCGCTCGCCGCCGCAGCGTCGAACTCGGTGCTGCCGCCAGCAGAGCAGACAACGTGCGGCCCAATGGAGACGCTCACGACACCGGGGTCGAAGGGAACACCTGCCCTCCCTGCGGCCGCAAGGAGTCGGCCCCAGTTCGGGTCGTTGCCGAATAGGGCGGTCTTCACGAGCGGGGACTCTGCGACCGTGCGGGCGATCGCGCGCGCGCCCTGGCTGGTGGAAGCGCCGAGTATGCGCAGCTCTACCAGCTTGGTAGCGCCCTCCCCGTCGCGAGCAATCTCCTTTGCCAGGGTGGTGCAGACTCGCGTAAGGGCTTCGCAATAATCATCGAAGGCTGCCCCGCGCCGAGAGATCGTGGCGTCGCCCATTCCAGAGGCGAGGTGAAGGCACATATCGTTCGTGCTCGTGTCGCCGTCCACCGTAACCGAATTGAACGACACTTCCACCGCGCGCGCGAGTGCCTCATGCAGGAGCTCTGCTGGCAGGCGGGCATCTGTCGTGATGAACGCGAGCATGGTCGCCATATTGGGCGCGATCATTCCCGATCCCTTGCACATTGCGCCGATGCGGATGGGCGCTGTCCACTGGTCGGAATCGGCCTCGACCGCCACCATCTTGGGATAGGTATCCGTGGTCATAATGGCGCGGGAGAGGGCGGCGTCCACTTCGCCATCACGATCGAGACTGCCTACTGCTTCGGCTATTCCAGCCTGGAGCTTCTCCATCGGCAGGAGGTGGCCGATTATCCCGGTGGATGCCGTAAGGACTGCATCCGGCGGGATATTGATGCTTCGACTGACCCACTCGGCGAGCGTTCGGTTGTCCTCGTCACCTCGATCCCCGTTGCAGGCGTTTGCATTGCCCGCATTAATGAGGATCGCTCGAGCGCGGCCCTTCTTGGCCACGCGCCGCGAGTACTGCACGCAGGCAGCCTGGACGCGGTTCGTCGTAAAGACGCCAGCAGCGGCAGCTTCGCTCTCGCTGACAATGAGCGCGAGGTCGCGCCCCTCCGTCTTGAGACCACAGCGTACGCCGGCAGCCACAAAGCCTTCTGGAAAGGTGACGCCGGCATCGCGCGTCTCCTGCCACCGAACAAGCATTCTAGCGCTCCTTTACGGCCAGACGCCCGGACCGTCGAGTCCAGCGGTCTCGTCCAGTCCAAACATCAGATTCATGTTCTGCACCGCCTGACCGGCGGCTCCCTTTATAAGGTTGTCAATTACCGAAACCACCGTTACGCGGCTGACGCGCGAGTCCAGGGCGAGGCCGATCGCACAGAGGTTAGACGCGAGCGTGTCCTTCGTTGACGGCAGCCCATCGACCACTTCGACGAACGGAGCGTCCCGGTAGAACGTCCGGTAGAGACCCAGGAGATCCGCGGCGGAAGCGGTGCGCGGCACCGTCGCGTAGCATGTGGCCATGATGCCCCGCGTCATCGGAATCAGGTGCGGAGTAAATGAAAGCGCGATGTCACCCGCGCCGAGCCCGGAAAGCGCCTGCTCGATTTCCGGTGTGTGCCGGTGCGTTCCTGCCACCTTGTAAGCGCTCAAGTTCTCATTGCGCTCCGGATAGTGGTAATCGAGACCAAATGAAGCGCGCCCTGCGCCGGACACTCCGGACTTCGCGTCGATGAGAATCGAGCCCGGCGCGCAGAGCCCCGAAGCAACCAGCGGCGCGAGTCCCAGAATCGACGCGGTCGCGTAGCAGCCGGGGTTTCCAACGACTTCGGCGCCCCGAATGGCCGCACCGTTCAGCTCAGGAAGCCCATAGACAGCCGCTGCATTGAGCTCGGGCGAGGCATGATCTGCCGCATACCACTGCTTGTAGATCCCGGGATCCCGGAACCGGAAGTCGGCTGAGAGATCTACGACCCGGGTTCCCATTCGCACAAAATCGGCTGCCTGCGTCATGGCTTTTCCGTTGCTCTGCGCGAGAAAGACCACATCCAGCGACAGGTTCGTGTCGAGGCTGCCGGTAAAGGAGAGGTCAGTGCGCTTCGCCATACCGGGGAAGGCGGCGGCAAGCGGCTTGCCGGCATAGGTCGACGAGACCGCTGCCGTAAGGTTCACGTCCGGATGGCGAATGAGCAGGCGGAGAAGCTCGCCCCCTCCGTACCCCGAAGCCCCGATTACTCCCGCCTCAACCATCCTGAATCCTCCCGCCGGGCCGTTCTAAGCCCGGACCCTTCACAATCAAAAAAACCGCCCGGCAGCTACGCTCCGGCGGCATTCCATATCAAAAACAAAAGAAGCCGGGGCGGTCACGCTTTCGCGTTCGCTCACGGCTACAGAGGGGAGGCCAACTTGGACCCGATCAGACGCGACGTGAGCTAATAAGAGTTACGCTCACGACGACGGCTTCGATAGGTTAGTGCTTGCTGGCTCACCGCATATCCTTCGTAATCAGGCACTGCAATTCAGTTTCCTGCTGACGGAGTGAAGTATACCGGGAACCGAACCGGCCTGTCAACACCCGGCCTGCAAATCGCACCTCGGCCTGTCCGGGAAGGATCGCGTTCACGCTCCCGCCAGGCGCTCAGGCTCTTGCTTTTTGATGGTGGCTATGATATAATCCATATGTAGTCAAGTCGCGCCCGTCTGCCGAGAGTGGGTTTTCGCCCGCTCTTTTGTTTTATGTATGGAAACGCACGAGGCCCCGCGTTTCACCTGTGAAAGCCAAACCTGATACATGCATGGATGAGAGTACGGTCACAGACGCCGGCCCATGCAGCGGAGAGATGCAGTCATGAATGGTGGGGAATTCATAAGTGGTGGGGAGTTTGTCGAGATATTGCAGCAGGTGGCAAAGGAAAAGGACATCCCCGTCGATTCGCTGATTGAGACCCTTGAGTCTGCGCTCGCCACAGCCTACAAGCGGAGCGCCGCTGGCAATGCAGAAGTTAAGGTCGTCATCGACTCCAATCGGGCTTCACGGGAGCCCATCAAGGTTTTCATCGAGAAGGTGGTCGTCGAGGAGGTCGAAGACCCTCAGACACAGCTTACTCTCAGCGAGGCTCGCCTGATCGATAGTGACACACTGATCGGCGAGACGGTTCGCGTGGATGTGCCGCAGGGCAACGTTGGCCGCATCCTTGCGGTAACTGCGAAGCAGGTGCTGACGCAGCGCATTCGCGAGGCGGAGCGGCGCAAGATTTACGAGGAGTATACCGAGAAGATCGGTGAAGTGGTTACCGGCACTGTGCAGAAGCGTGAAGGCCGGAACGTCATCATCAATCTGGGCAAGCTGGACGCGATGCTGCCTGCTCAGGAGCAGGTCGACACGGAGCCTTATCGGTTCAATGATCGTATAAAGGTCTATGTGCTGGAGGTCCGTGAGAACACAAAGGGCCCCGGTGTTATCGTTTCCAGGACGCACCCGAGCCTCATTCGGCGGCTCTTCGAGCTCGAAGTTCCAGAGATCGAGGATGGCATCGTTACGATCAAGAGCGTCGCACGCGAGCCTGGCGCACGCTCCAAGATTGCGGTAACGAGCCGTGACGAAAAGGTCGACCCGGTCGGCGCTTGCGTTGGCCACCGCGGAAGTCGCGTGCAGGCTGTCGTTAACGAGCTGTACGACGAGAAGATCGATATTGTTCGATGGAATGCTGAAACCGGCAACTTCATCGGCGAAGCGCTTTCGCCGGCGAAGGCGGTCAAGGTGACGGTCGACGAAGAGGCCAAGAGCGCCTTCGTGATCGTGCCAGATAACCAGCTATCGCTTGCCATTGGCAAGCAGGGGCAGAACGTTCGACTGGCCGCGCGGCTTACCGGCTGGCGGATCGACATTCGCTCTGAGGCCCAGGTTGCTCGGGCGGCCCTTATGGCGATGACCGCAGATGCCGAAGGCGCAGCGACGGACGAACCCATTGGGGCGGACGCACCGGCGGACGCATCGGGCGCAGCGGAGCAGGACGAGCCGTTGGGTGGGACCGAGCGCCTCGGCGTTATCGTGGACGAAGCGGCCGAAGCTCCAGCCGAGGTCACAGACGCGATTGAGTGATGGGTGCACCACGGTCGGCGCTCGTTAAGAGAGTATTTTGGCCCCGGCACACGAGTACGGGGCCTGGAAGGGATGCGAACGGTTGGCACGAGTATGAGAGCATCAGGCAGCTGCGGGCAGGGAACCAGCGGGACTGGCGCCGGTTCGCAGAGCGGATGGGGACGAGGAGACGCGCTATGAACCTCTCATAGCGTGCTGCTGGCGTTATGCCGGCTCGTGAAGCCTCCTTTTTCTCCCCGGTTTTCCTCCTGCGTATTGCGCCTGGTTGAAGTCACCTCTTCAGAAGGCCGCATCGTTCTCAATCTTCGTTTGATCCATCGTTCGCATCGGATCGCAAACTCATGAAACAGCGGCATATTCCGCGGCGCACCTGCGTCGCCTGTAGATCGTCTGATGAGAAACGCGTCTTACTGCGAGTGGTCCGGCAGGCCGATGGTGTCGTCCGTTTCGACGAGACCGGCAAAGCCGCGGGCCGCGGCGCATACATCTGTGCGACGTTGGGCTGCATTCAGACTGCCCGCAAGCAGAGGCGGCTGGAGCGCTCGCTCAAAGTTGCAGCTCTGGATGAGGGCCTGTTCGACGACCTGCAGGCTCGGGTTGCCAACGAGAGTGGCGGCGATAGCAAGCCGCATGCGGCGGTTCACGACATTATTCGCGTTGGGGAGCCGGCCATCGAGGCCGTCGCTCGCCCCGAGCCGGACGACCGGAGCGGCGACAGCACGCGTTTTCATGAGAGCGAGGGGAGTTAAGGTATGACGGTAACAGCAGGAGTGCGAATAGCGGACATTGCAAAGGAGCTCTCCATGTCGGTCGCCGAGCTAGGCGCGGCAATGAAGGACCTCGGTGTAACGGTCACGGGTGCGGCCCAGGTGATAGACGTGGAGACCGCGACGATGGTGCGTGGACTGCTGGGCCAGGCGGCTGGCAAGGTGGCGGAAGTTGGCGCCGAGACCACGCTCAAGGAACTGGCAGCTGTGCTGGGGGTAGCTCCGAACGTAGCGGTAAAGAAGTTTATGGAGCTTGGCGAGCTGGTAGGAACTAATCAGCGCCTCACCCGCGCGCTTGCCGACAGGCTTGCCGGCGCATACGGGTACACGCTCAAGATCAAAGCAGAGGCCCGCCCGGTTCATACGCCCGCCATCGCCAAGAGCCGTGGCCCGATCGGCCCGCTTCAGCCGCGGCCGCCTGTAGTGGCGATTATGGGGCACGTCGATCACGGCAAGACAACCCTCCTCGACCGTATCCGCAAGGCCAATGTTGTCGAAGGCGAGTTCGGCGGGATCACCCAGCATATCGGCGCGTATCAGGTTGAGATCGAGCACAACGGTGAGAAGCGTAAGATCACCTTCCTCGATACTCCCGGCCACGCGGCATTCACAGCGATGCGCGCGCGCGGCGCAAGCATCACCGATATTGTGATCCTCGTGGTCGCCGCGGATGACGGCATTATGCCTCAGACCGTTGAGGCGATCCAGCATGCGCAGGAGGCGAAGACCCAGATCATTGTTGCTGTAAACAAGATCGATAAGCCCGATGCTAAACCGGATAGGATCAAACAGCAGCTCACCGAGCACAACCTCGTGGTGGAGGAGTATGGCGGCGATATCATTGCCGTTCCGGTGAGCGCGAAGTTTGGCGAAGGCGTTTCCAGTCTGCTTGAGTACATTCTGTTAGTGGCCGACATTCAGGAGTACAAGGCCGATGCCACCGGGCATGCAACCGGCGGCATTGTAGAGGCCAGGATCGAGCCCGGCCGCGGCCCGGTCGCGACCGTGCTGGTTCAGTCCGGGACGCTTCGCGTGGGGGATGCCGTGGTTGCGGGCCTCGCATTTGGCAAGGTGCGCGCCATGACCAATGACCGGGGCGAGCGGATATTCAAGGCAGGACCGGCGACCCCCGTCGAGGTCGTTGGCCTCAACGCTGCGCCGTCGGCCGGTGACCGGGTAGAGGTCGTCAAGAGCGAGAAGGAAGCCCGCCAGGTCGCTGAGCGCCGGATGGACAAGCAGAGATCTGCGCGCATGAGCACCACGCAGAAGCGGGTGACGCTGGCGGATCTCTCGCGGGCTGCACAGAACATTGAAGTCAAGGACCTGAACGTTATCGTAAAGGGCGACGTGCAGGGAAGCGTGGAAGCGGTTGTCGGTCAGCTTCTCGAGCTCGAGGCGAACAAGACTGAGCCAGAGGTCCGGCTGAACGTGAAGGCGAGCGGCATCGGCAACGTTAACGAGTCGGATGTCCTGCTTGCTGAAGCCACGGGCTCCATTATCATCGGCTTTAACGTGCGTACCGATAATTCGGCACAGCGCGCCGCGGATCGAGATACGGTCGATATCCGCCAGTACAACATTATCTACGATCTGGTGGCGGACATGGATAAGGCCATGAAGGGCCTCCTCACACCGATCTACGAAGAGTCGCCCCTTGGCAAGGCGGAGGTACGGCAGAACTTCCGCACTCCGAAAGCGGTATTCATCGCTGGGTGTGCGGTCACCGAGGGCAAGCTGCTCCGAAACGGCGAGGTGCGCATTCATCGCGGAAAGGACATTATCTTCGCCGGCAAGATCGTCTCCCTCCGCCGTATCAAGGACGACGTGCGCGAGGTGGCCCAGGGCTACGAGTGCGGTGTCACGATACACGACTTCAATATTCCCTATGAGCCCGGCGACATTCTCGAGTGCTTCGAGATGAAGCAGGTTGCCCGCCCGTAGCCAGGGGCGTAAATACGACCATGGCGATGCATGTCGGGACTGTGACGATCACGCTCTTTCTGCACGGCGCTCGCTCGCTCAAGGAGAAGCGGCACGTGCTCAAGAGCCTGATCGATACGACAAGGCGGAAGTTCAATGTCTCTGTAGCCGAGATCGGCGATCTTGATCTCTGGTCTCGCGCTACGGTCGGCGTGGCCTGCGTGTCCAACAGCGGG
>JBBRJW010000041.1:0-10053 GCA_038218705.1 Chthonomonadales bacterium
TAGCCCGTAGGCCATGCCCTGCCACCAACCGGAACCCGTGACGGCCTGATGCGGCATCATCGCCTGGTCAGATCCGACACTTTCGCTGCGGCATCCGCTCACTTCTATCCTGTTTCGTGCTATTGCCGGGTTGGTGCGCGAAATCGGAGACTTCATCTCTCCCGCGCCAGAGGAGCGTGCTCCGAGAGGTAATTCGACATCTCCAGCGGTATCCCCTTGCACGGTACCTTCGCGATGCGGCACGGGGCATGATCGAGAGGCCAGAGACCGGGTGGAGTAATATGGATCGCCAGCTCCTGCCTGGTAAGGAGCCTGTGATCGCCTCGCGGGCTCTCCACAAGCGCCCACTTGTTAACCGCTGACATAATCTACAGAAGTAGACGGAATTGGCCTATTGCGCTTATATTGACGGACTGTTATGCTTATTCCCGTGTGAAACCAGCGCCGGCACGGGCGGACACACCTCTGGACCAGTCCGTTCGTTGGTTGGAACAGCCAGAACACCTGCCTTTCAAGAACACTGTCGGAGACGATGGGACGACTGAGTCCGTCCGGTCCACCTGGAAAAGGGAGTAGAAATGGCCATCATGGGTTTGAACCTACCGACAGATATTCCCTGGGAGCGCGTGTGCGTCACGGAAGACATGATGGCTGGCGCTGCATGCGAGCTGCACCATCCCCCCAAGTGGCAGTCCTCCATAGCTGTATCACGCTATGTACCTGATGACGAGTATCAGGTCTACGAGGGGCGCAAGATAACCTATCTTAAGGTCACCTGTTCGATCACGGGGTTTCAGCCCCGTGACAAGGAGGTAGAGGGCCGCATCAATTTCGGAGGAATCGGCGTGCTGCAGATTCCCGACGTGGACAGCCTGCTGGAGCAGTATCTACCCTGCACGGGCGCCTTGATTCAGGTGGCGGTTGCTCCGCATCCGAGTTTCTCGGGTGCGCCGTCAGCCGCTCTCGATGACTTCCCGTACTTCATGGATTTCCAGCCGAAGAAGCGCGAGCTCTACGAGATGGTGACGGAGACCGGAGAACGATCATCGCGATCAATGGAAGACTTGAAAGTCGGCAAGGCCTCGGGGAATTCCCAGTCGCTGGAAGTTCTGGATATCGATCAGGGAGGGGGGAGCGGCGGGTCCGCAGGGGTTTCATACGCAGGAGTGGGCGTGAGCGGAAGCTATCAGTCCTCGACTCAGGGGCAATGGGGCACGAAGCAGCTATCCAATCAGGAATTGAGTGTGTCCCGCACTACGGATGAGTCGCGCGAGCGCCGCGAAGGCGAATCCCATACCACGCAACTATCGCAAATGTATCACCTCCTCGACAGCTACCACATGGGCACGAACCGAGCGCTCTTCTTCGTGCAGCCGCGACCCCACATTCTCGAGGTGCCGACGGGATTCGTGCGCGGTCCACGCGGCGTAGACGGCATTCAGGAGTTCTTCCTCGTAGTGAACCAACCGAAGGATCAGGACGGCTTTGGCGTTTCAGTGCGGCTGGATACAAGCCACCTTACGGTCGTGCCCATCATGGACTACGACCGCTCGCGCAGCGACACGGTCCAGTGCAAGGCTGTCGCGGACATTCCCACGTCCGCCGACATACCGGATGCCCGGCAGACCATCGGCCTTCAGGATTCCGACGGCGACCGAGTTGGAACGGCCTATTACAATTGCTTTAAGCGCGACGCGCACAACTCCACACCGTACGCGCCGCCAACAGACTACAGGATCGACGTGGACACCGATGGTGGCTACCTGGACCAGGTGAATGTCGCCTACCACGGAACGAGCAATGTCTTCGTAGACCCGGGCGGGAACTCGTTGACGATAACGTGCGATGCAGAGAGCCACGTCTGCAAATTCGAACACAGTGACATCGACGTGGGTTACAACGATCCCGATAACATAGGGGATGATACGTACAAATGGACAGCATCCGCCGAACGGGATATCCTGGTTCACCTGATCTCACGGGAGCCTACCGTCAAGACGGGAGAGAAGCACGTAATGCTTATCACTACCCGTGAGCTCTGTTGTGGAGACCCGAGCCGCTTTTCGCGTGGCGCCATGGTAGCGGACGTCATAACACTTGCCGGGCGTGGAGGGCAGAGCCTCTCTATTCCCGCCCGGAGCTTTGCTGCAGCTTCAAGCTCCCTGAAGCGGGCGACGATACGCGGCGCGGAGGGCGCTGCATCTTCCCAGGCGCGACAACCTAACCTGATGTCGGGTGCCGACCGGCGCGCAGCCACAGCAGGAGCGTGTGGCGATCAGTTCTACAAAGATACGTGCCACGGACTAAGCGGAGGCGCATCGGAGCTCCTGGTCGCGAAAGCTGGTACGCCCGACCACCAGTCGGCCGCCGGTATCGACCCGCCAGGCATGACTGCCCGGGAAGCCAACGAGCTGAGCATAACGATCCGCGAGGCCATGATTCGGAGCGTCGGCTCGCGACGACGGGAAAGTACGAAGCCGCTTCCATACATCGACACGGAACTCTTCCATCTACAACTCCGGCGCCAACTCGTGCAAACAGCGGCAGGCCGGGCCGTTCTGAGTCGCCCCGTGGGTGATCTCGTGAGCGCCGAAACACTCCGCGGGCTGGGAAAGCTCTCTCAGTCGACGGAGGACCAGATCACCTGCGATCGTGTTGCTGCCCAATCGGCCGAAAGTATTGCCCGGGCGACCGGCCTGCCGCTGCCGGCGGCTCGCGACCTCAAGCTGGCGTGCCTGGGCCTGCCAACGAATGACGCCCCGGCAGGCCACTACAATAGCCCGCCGGAGTAGACTGAGATCCCAAATACCACTTGTAGTCCCGCACGCCGCAGAAGGGATTAATGGTCGATGCCGCCTCCTGGTCCGGATCAACACTACTTTGCCGACCCCGATGGGAATGGATTCGACCTCATAACGGTCCAGCCGGGCGGCGCTACCTGGACCAGTAAGATAGCTTCTGCCGAGGATGCCGCCCCCGCGCTTATCAATGAGGCGCTAAACGGATATTACAACAACATAGACGCCAAAGTCACCGCCGCGCCTAGCCCTCTGGCGCCGGGACAGCTCGAGGCGGTGGGTATCGCCCCGGTCGAACGTGCGGCTTACGGGGACATAATGTCCCGCACCGGCCAAACAGACGCACAGAAGTTCGAAACGCTCCATAAGGTTCTTGGGGACAACCCCACTGTCATCAAGGTCGGATTTGACACGTTCGGGCCCGAAACTGCCTCAAGGATATGGGGTCCAGGCTCCGGCGATCCCGCCACCGTTAACAGTACGGAGCGCGCCGCCGACTCCCGCCCCTCGAACGTTATTCAGAACTCCCAGCGCCAGGGCGTCGGTCCGGTTCCTGCCGGTGGTTCTGGTGGCGGAGGCGGGGCTGGCGGATCGGACGGAGGGAGCGCGGGAGGGTCCGCGCGCGGCAAAGACGACCATGGCAGCCCGACTGGCAGCCCGAATGCACCCGATACGCACGGTCAGGGCACCGCCTCCTCGCCGCGAGCCGATCCGAAAACGGGCGGCGACCCACTCTTGCTCGCATCCGGTCAGCTCTATGTGCAGGTGACGGACCTGAATGTCCGGGGCCGCGGCATCCACTTCGCCTTCACCCGCACCTACCTCCACCAGACCCTCTACCGTGGACCCCTGGGGTTTTCGTGGGACCACTGCTACAACCTCTGGCTGCGCGAGGCGCAGGAAATGCAGCCGAACGGGTTTCTGGCCAACGTAGTCTATCGCTCCAACGGCGAGGTGCGAGAAGACCGCTTCCTGCACGTGCAAGTCGCCGTCGGAGGCGATGGCAGCTCGCCGGACCCGCTCTCCACCGTTCCGGACGCCGAGTTCAGCGGCCCCGCCGGCTACTTCGATACGCTCAGTAAGACCGAAGGCACCTACACGCTGCGCATGGTAAATGGCTCCGTCATTACGTACAACACGGACCTACAAGTCGACTCCATCCGGGATATCAGCGGGAATGCGCTCACGTTCCACTATCAGGACCGCCTGCTCGTACAGGTGGTGGATGCCGTAGGTAAGATCTTCGACTTCGTTAACGACTCATGCGGTCGTCTCGTGGAGGTACTGGATCGTACCGGCGGCCGGAAGCTGGCCTATGCCTACGATGACATTGGCAATATGATTGAGGTCGACATCTTTGCGGACAAGGATACTGTCACCAGTACCGACTACCTCTATCTCGGTATGGACGCTCCACCAGGCACGGAACACAATCTCGTAGAGGTGATCGGCGCCGACGGTAACAGCTCCCTTCTCGTTACATATGGCATCGGTACCGAGCCGTGGAGCGCCAACCGTGTCGTGGAGCAGCGCTCTGCGGACGGCCGCTATGCGTACGAATATGGCATTCCAGAGTACGTAGAGGATCCGGAGCTTGGCGACCAGCTCAATCTGCCGCGCACCTTGACCACTGTAACTTACCCAAACGGGCATATCGTTGAGCATGCCTTCAATGTCCAGGGCAACGTGGTCCGAAGGCGCGAGGAGATCGATGGTCTACTCTTCGGGGGCCCACAGGTCGAGTCGCTCATCGCCAACTACAGCTATAATCGCGAAGGAATGATGATCAGGGAAGAGCGTCCTGACGGAGCCACCGTTTCCTACCTCTATGAGGTCGACCGCTACGAGGCGCTGAATGGGTTTGGCAGCGCGGAACAAGCGCCTGCGGCTGACCGACTGATCTTCGGCAATCTGCTGCAGAGGGCGGAAACCGCGCGCGCCGGCACGGGTGAGATTGGCCAGATACTCACGACATGGGCCTACCTTCCCGCCAGTTCCCGTACAGAAAGCCAGAGGGGACCTTACTACGCTGATCCGACCGGAGTGGAACTCCCCGGTCAGTCAACCCCTTCGATCCGCTATGCCTACGATGCCAATGAGCGCCTGATCCGCATCGACTATCCTCCAGCTCAGACCGCCGATGGCCCCACACAAGCGCTCCCTTCAAACCACTTTACCTACGATGCCCATGGCAGCCTGACGGGCGCAACAGTTGGCGCAATCAGGTCGGCGTACGAGTACTTTCCTGACACCCTGCGCTCCGGTTTCGTCCGCCGGCGCATGGAGGATGCGGACGGCCTGGCCCGTGAGACGGTCTATGAGATGGACGATCTCGGCCGGATGCTGGGCCTGCGCGACAGCCTGGGCGCACAGACACGCTGGGAGTACAACGGGTTCGATCTGGTGACGAGGACCATTCAGCCCGAGGTTGGCCCGACCGGTGCCCGCACATCGCCGGAGGCGACCGTGCGGTACGACCGCATGCGGCGCGTGAAGCAGATGATCGAGACGGTGGTAGAGGCCGATGGCTCACTCCATCCGGATGGCGGCCTCATACACGATTTCCTGTACGACACTAACGGCCGCATGACGCAGAGCACGTCGGGTACTGCGTCTTCACCGCAACAGCGAAGGCAGCGGACCCTCTATCATCCGTGGGGCCAGCCGCGCCGGATGATCGACGACCTGGGCGTTGCATCGGATCTCCGCTACGAGTCCCGTAATCTGCTGGCGCGCGTCACTTACGCCGCTGGCACCCCTGACCAGAGCGACCAGCACCTTCGCTATAACCGGTCCGGCGAGCTGAGTGCTGTGATAGACGCGCTCGGCAACGAGACTCGGATAGAGCGGGACGGGTTCGGCCGCGTTCGGCGGGTGACCGACCGGGACGGCTGCGCATGGGAGACGCTCTACGATGCCCAGGACCGTGCGATCCAGCGGCGGTTGATAGGTCCCGCGCCGGGAGCTGCGCCGGGGGACCCGCCAGTCGTCTGGTCCAAGTGCCTTCAGGAGTTCGATTCTGCTGGCCGCCTGATGCGCCGAACCGATGTGCTCAGTGTTCCCGGCGACACGTCAATCGCTCCGCGTGAGTTAGTCACCTCCTATTACTATGACGAGTTCAGCCGGGTTTCAGAGGTGCGGGACGGTACTTTGACTACCCATCGGTTCGTTCACGACGGACTGGGGCGCCTGATAGAATCGGAAGATGCGGACGGCAACCGGGTAATCACCCACTATGACGACGCAGCACGGCGGATAGAGGTGATCCGCGCGGAAAAGGAGTTGGGAAGCGCTCCTCCGCGGTTCCAGCTCTTCCGGACGCTGGTACTCTACGACGACCACGGCCTGCCTATCGAAGAGACCGATACCGTGGGCAATACTACCCGCCGCAAGCACGACAGTCGCCTCCTTGTCCAGGAGATCTCGCCGCCGGGCGGCCGGACAGCCACGTACCGGTATGATCTGTTTGGGCAGCTGCGCGAACAGTCGGTGAGCGCCGGCTCATATGTCATCTTGGCCCGCCGTGAGTATGACGCGGGCGGACGCCTGATCGCCCTCGTCACGCCCAATGGCGACCGAACAGAGTGGAGTTACGATGCGCGGGGCCGGCTGACTGCGGCGAGCGGCCCACACGGCCCATATCGTTACCGCTACGATGCGGAGGGCAGAACGATTGAGGCATTGTCACCGTCCGGCATGCGGGTGGATAACATCTACAGCCCGGGTGGCCGGCTGACAGCAAAGACCGTCGACATTTCGGGATATCTGCCGCCAGCAGGAGCGCCGGGATACCTGCCGCAGGCCGTTCCGCAGGTCAAATACTGGTACACACCCTCCGGCCACATAAGCCGGGTGGAAGAGGGCGGCCAGACAATAGTCTTTGAATACGACTCGCTGGGTCGCGTGCTGAGCGAGAAGAGCGGGCCGGCTATGCCCGGGATTGTGGAATATGCCTGGGATGATGCCGGCCGCCGCGCAAGCTTCACCTACCCTGGCGGACGAAGCGTTCGGTATACACACAGTCCGGCCGGCTATCTGACGGCTGTCGAGCAGACGGCCGCAGGCGCCGGCTATCCAGGCGATCCAATGTCCCCGGCTGCGAGGACTCTCCTGGAAATAGGACGAATCGGTTCCAGGCCGAGCTGGGCCAGGGCCCCCGGCATCCTGCAGGCCGACTACTCGTATGATGCGGCCCGGCGGCTCGTGGGAATCGACTATACCCATGGCGCTGACGCGATTGACCGGCTGCGTGTTCTGCACGGCGCAGGCGGCGAGCGTCTGCTGGACGAATGCGCCACCGGTCTGCGCGCTTTCGATTACGATCCTTTGCGGCGCTTGCAGTCTGCTCGGGACCTTTCCGCTTCGGCTCTCTCGGTCACAGCGCTGGCGCCTGCCGCCGATGAGCCCGGTCTTGCGACGGTGGTCAAGCAGCCCTCAATCGACGCGCTGGCTCAATCTACCATCGCATCCGCCGCGGCCGCAGTGAAGCGTTCGTTCGATTACGATCTCGACGCGTCCGGCAACCGACTGGCCACCTCGACCGTCTTGACACCGGCCGGTCCAGTTCGGACGACCGCTTACCTGCCCGGCCCGGGCGACCATTACGAACAAGTGGACGGGCTCGCCACCCTATATGACCTGGACGGAAATCTGCTAAGCGACGGTGTTCGTAGCTTCCGCTACGACGTGCTAGGGCGCCTGCGTCAGGCCATCGGGGGAGGGATCGCCACCGATGCGCAATATGACCCGCTCGGCCGGCTGGCGGATCTCGCCTCCGGCGGAGTTGTCCTCCACTGCCGCTGGGCCGGGCTGGCGCTCGTCGAGGTCGAACAGGGGGCCATGCGGACCCAGCTCGTACCGGGTGACCGCATCCTGAGCCAGGCTCATCTGGCCACCGACGGCCGCGAGATAGTACCACTGGTGGACGACGTCGGTTCGGTGATCGGGTGGGCGGGGACAGGTGGCATCACGCTCGGCACGCGGGAGTACGACCCCTTCGGTCGTCCGCTCGCCAAAAGCGGTCTGGATCCCGCGCCTCTGGGTTTCGCGGGGTACCTCCTGGCGCCCCTGACGGAACTATACTGGCTGGCCGCCCGCATCTATGATTCCAAACTGGGCCGATTCCTACAACCCGATCCGATGGGGTTTGTAGACGGCATGAACGTCTATGCGTTTGCGCGCAATGCACCCGGCATGTTCATCGACACTCTCGGATTCAAATCCAATGAACTGGACTGGGGTACCGTTGCCTGGAACGCCACGAAAACCGCCGCGGTGGGAGTGGTTATCGTCGGCGGTGCGGCGGCTCTGGTAGCGGGAGGTGTCGTTTCAGCGCCTTTCGTACTGACGGTGGGTGGCCTGGCAATGGTGGGTGTGGCCATGAACTCCTTTTTCAACCGGAGCGACGAGGCTTTCAAGGCGGGACAGACGGACCCGGCAGGCAAAGCCGCGCTGGCGGCTCTCGGAGAGCCGTTCGGAATTACGAACATAGTGGAAGGCGCTACCGGCAACGATGCTGTAACGGACCGTGTACTGGGGAGTCAGGAGCGGAGCGAGCGACTGGGTACCGGAATCGGGACGGCAGGAACGGTGTTACTGGGACCCAAGGCTGCCAGGATCGGTGGCCGCATTGGTACCCCGAGCAACCCGATGTCGCTCTATTCGGTTCCATCCATCAGCCGGCCGACATATTACAACCCACTGGTGACCGGTAAGTATGTTTCACCACAGGGCGTTGTATGGGAGGGCAACGTCTTCAAGGGCGGCTACCAGGCAACGGTGGAAAGCTGGCGGGCGCAACAGAGCGGCGATGACTTCTTTGGCAGCTGGCACGAGAACTTCCGAGCGCCTCGCTCGGGCAGTGGCAACTATTGGCACACGCGCTCGCATTTCGCGGATATGCCCGGCCGAGACGGAGCACACAGTTTCTTCGACCCGGCTTTGCGGGAGCATATGATCCTGCTTGGCGACGCGCCGCTTATCGCGCAGCAAGGCGGTACCGCGCAGATCGGCAATTTCTCGGTTGGACCCGAGCAGGCCTTTCCCCTCCGTGAGGTCTGGCCAAACGCATCGGCGCGTGGTTCGGACGCGGCGTACAATTCGGTGTACGCATTCGTCGGGGAGCCCTATCCGCGGATTGGCAAGATGGGGGGTAACCCTCGCGCGTCGCACATCGCAGGCATCCACGACCAGATGCCACCGGCTCCTCCACCTGGCTCGCCGCTCAACGGTGGCTACCGGGTCATCCTCCGAGACGGAGGCCAGGTTGGCGTTGTGTCGATCACCACAATGTACCCGGAGTAGTAAGCCATAAAGTGCGTCCGCAAGTCCACTACCTGGATGGCGCAGCTCGCTAATGGACAGGGGCCATCGCGGTACCTCCAGGTTCTCGGCAATTTCGCGTCGCAACGCAATCCTCGCCAGGACAGCACAACCTTGCGCTCTGCCCCACAGGGACGACCGCCTGCAGATGAGCCAGACGCCCTCCCGCAATGCACCCTTATTGCCCCTGACGCGGGGGTAGTGAGCGCGCCTTGTTCCCCTCCCTATCCCCGATAGGGCTCACTGCCGCCGAGCTGCATGACGATCCGCTGAATCTGCTCGCGCGCTTCCGAAGCCACTTCGGCGGAACAGGCGACCACCTCCCAGCGCGCCAGTCCGTTTTCGCTCTGGCTGATTCGCTGGCACACCTGCATCCAGCCCTCGCCGAGGCGCGTGGAGGGGCCGATCTCGAACGGCAAGCCGCGGCGCATCATCGTCGCTTCCAGGTCCATCCCAGCCAGCGTGGTCGTGCGTGCCGCTGCCCCGTGGCTTATGAAGTAGTCGCGCACGGCATCGAGCGCACCTGCGCGCTCCTGGTCGGTGTGGAAGTAGTGGCCCCACTCCCGCTCGCGGCTGGTGAGCCCCTGGATGCGGAAGAGCTCCGCGAACCGCTCCGGCTGCTCATGCCAGGCGCGCGCAATCAGCAGGGCGAGATAGAGCGTGTTCTCCGTGGAGTAGGGACCCTTGCCGTCGAGGTAGAACGACTCATAGAAGTGCGCCGACTCCTCAACCGCGCCGACCATGGCCGGATCCTCGGCCAATGCATTCTTGATCTGGGAGTGACCATTCCGCATCACGCCGACTTCCACTCCGCACCGCGCCATCTCGATGAGCGCCAGCGGGTTCGATTTCAGGTCCGCGAAGACGCCGATCTCCCGATCCGCAAAGCGAGCCCGGATGTACGGCAGAATCCCCGCGTATACGAAGCTCGAGG
>JBBRJW010000042.1:0-9900 GCA_038218705.1 Chthonomonadales bacterium
AAGACGGACGACCATTACGTTATCGGGATGGCTGACGAACGCCTCCCGATGAAATGTCACGCCGCCCTGAGAGTAGTCTACGTGGGCGACGCCGGTGGCCAAATCGAGATCGCGTCTATACCCTGTCGCGCTTCCGCCTCCCGGCTGCCGGATGAGCAGCTCGCCAAGCATCTCGTACTGTCCCATCGAATCGTACTCGCCGGAGGGATTAGCGTCGCCACTCCAGAGGCTGCTCTCGTTGAGGACGATTTGCTCTTCCTCGACTCCGCCCAGCACAAGCCCACCTATCCGGCCCGCTCCAATCGGCAGGGATTCGTTGATAGGGGAGTGCGCAGGCTTCGTGTACCAGAGCGTAAGCGGACCCGACGCGGCCGATGCGGCTCCAGCGTTAGCGGCCAGAGCACATAGGGCAACGAGAGTGAGGAAGCGGAAGATCATCGGTTTGCGGCCTCCGTGAGGAACGTCGGCTGCGCCAGAGGAGATCGCGAGGGCGCGGCTGAGCGTACAATTGCGCGAGCGAAGCGCCATTTCCTGCGTGTACTTCGCCCGCTGCGGAGGTGCGGCCCGTCGAGGCGCACGGCCCATACGGCGACGAAGGACGTGAAACCTGAGGGAGCCGGTCAAGCGTTGCAGGCAATCCCGGAGTGGACGACGTATTGAGAGCACTAACCAGGAAGCGCCGGGATGGCTGTCATGCCAACGGCCTTTCAGGGAGCTGAGCTGGCCCGGTCCGACCGCGCCGCGGGAACGGCCCGCGACCCGTACGAAGGAAAACGACCATGACCTACGAGCCACTGGAGGATTCGCGCGGGTGTGGACCCGCGGATCTTCGGGCGCACATGGAGCGAGATGGCTTTCTCTTCCTGCGGGGCCTGCTGCCTGAAGAGCCACTTCGAGCGCTTCGAGACGAGATACTGGCGATCGGCCGCAGCCTCGGCTGGTGCGAGGATCACGATCACGCCCGAGCGCCTGCCCGCTTGGAAGGAGAGCCTGCCTGGTTCGAGATGTACGACCGGCTGCAGTGTCTGGAGGCATTCCATGCGCTTGCCCATCGGCCAGAGCTGCTTGCCACGGCAGAAGCCGTTGTGGGCGAGAAGGTCCTCGTCCATCCGCGTAACATCGCCCGAATAACCTTCCCGGACGCAGCGCACTTCACCACTCCGCCCCACCAGGATCACCCTCTGATCCAGGGGACGCCGCAGACTTACACCGCGTGGATCCCTCTTGTTGACATGCCGGAGGAGGTCGGCGGGCTGCCCGTCCTGGTCGGCTCGCACCGCGCAGGGCTGCTGCCCGTGCATCGCGCCGTCGGCCCCGGTGGCCTGGGAGTGAGCTGGGAGGGTCTGGGTCTCGACTGGAGCTGGAGCCCCATGCGAACGGGCGACGTACTGCTCTTTCATAGCCTTACGGTGCATCGCGCAATGCCCAACCTGAGTCGATCGTCGCTCCGCATCTCGGTGGACTACCGGTATCAGGGCTGGTCGCAGCCCATCGTGGCCGACTCGCTGGAGCCCCACTATGGGCGTCTTGCGTGGGACGAGATCACGGCGAACTGGAGCGACCGCACGCTCTGCCGCTACTGGGAGCGCTCGCCGCTCAATCTCGGTGAGCGGCGAGCGGATATCATGACCCCGGAGTAACGCTTACTTCAGCATCAGCACCCGGGTCTCGCCACGGCGGAGCGTCAGCGTGAATCGCGGGCCCTGGCCGACTATGGCTCCCGTGAGCAGGTCGATGACCGCGCCAGCGCGTCCAACGTTCACCTCGACAGGCCCGGGCTTCGTGGCGTGGAGGCTGATGTAGGGGCCATTGGCGAAGACATCACAGTCGGTCCGGGTGTAGAGGTGGACGCCCGCCACCTGAGCGGCGAGGCGCAGCAGCGCCGGCGTCATCGCAGGGGTGCCCACGAAGAGTGCTGCGCCTTCCGCCCGGCGGTGAAGGGTCACTGCTGCGGAGCCATCGGCATAGCGGGCCAGGATCTCGCCCTCCTTCGCGTCGCGCACCCCATAGAGCGGACGAAGCGACTCCACCGGTCCAAAGGGCGCGTCGAGGCCGAGCGCGCGGCCCGCGGCGGTGGGAGAGGCCTGCGCGGAGACATCGGTGAGCGGGACGAGGCGCACGCCGAGGAGGCGGGCTGTGGCCTCCGGCTGCGTTGCCGCGGCGTCGTGCCCCCCGGGCGCATAGATCCAGACGATGGTTGCCCCACGAGTAACGCGCTCGAGCCGATCCTTCTGCATCGGTGTGAGCTGCCAGACATTCAACAGCACATAGAGCTTCGCCTTAACCTTGCCGGCGAGCAGATCATCCAGCAGGTACTGCCCGTAGGGAGCTCCCACCCGCCCGAGAGAATCCCGGGAGTAGAATACTGCGCCGGCCGCGGCCTTCCGTCCATCCGGAGAGAGCAGGGGCGCCACATCGGGGTCGATTATGGCGGCAATCTCTGGCCGGAAGGGCCGCGGCGATGCCAGCATGGGTGCGTCGAGAACGTTTAGCTGCTTCATACGTGCCCAGAAGCGCGCGTCCTGAAACCAGCCAGAGGCTCCCAGGTCCATCCACCAGGTCCCCATGTTCCGCAGCGACTCCTGCGCCACGTTACGGGTTAGCTCCTCGATCGATTCTTCCGGTGTGGAGACATGCTGATCCATGCCCGGGAAGGGCTCTGTGGCCAGATAGGTGTGAGTGTCGTCCTCCATCAGCCACATCTTCCCTGCGAGGGCGACGCTCTCCGCTGCCGTCATGGCCGCCGATGTGCCATCGAGTCCACGATCGTTGTAGGAGATGGGTGAGCAGAGCACGTCGATGTCCGGCGAGCTGAGTACGCGACGGAGGCCATAGTGACCGGAGGTCGCGGGGCCATTCTGGAAGAGCGATAGCTCGAAGACGTAGCCGAAGAAGAAGAACACCAGCTTGCGGCCGCCGCTTGCCACGCGCGCTGCGTGCGCAAAGTCGCAGACGCACTCGGCCATGGCATCCTGCTGGTAGAGGGCCCAGTCGATCAGCGGCTGCTCTGTCTCCGGATAGCGAAAGATGCCGTTGGGCGCGGCGTGCCGTTCGGCGGGCGTGGGGACCGCCGCCGTCTCGATACGCGCGTCCGGTCGTCTCCACGCCGACGCGAGCGACGAGTCGAACGAGTAGCGTTTGCGAAGCCACGCGCGCCATCCAGCGAGGTCCGCCGGGGCGTAACCATTGAGCGGCCGCTCCCAGCTCTCGCGGTAGAACCACTCGCCGGTATTCTGGCCAGTCGGGTGGTAGCCCGCCACGGAGCTGCCGTACTTCGCCTCGAGGTGTCGAATCAGCGCGCTCAGCCGCTCGGCGGCGTCGTGCCGGTAGCGGGGCGAGGCCGGAATGCCATCGTCGCGGCGGCCATCCTCCCACTGCATCACGTCGTCGGGGTGCGCCTGTTTCCACCATGCTGGCGGCTCCATGCCGATGCGGGGAATCAAGAGCGCGCGCGGGTTCGCATGCAGGGTCGCATCGCACACGGAGTCGACGCCGCTCCAATCCACCGTTTCGCCGGGCGCGGGCCACGGCGTCGGGATCGGGAAGCTCACCAGATGCACGCCTGCCCCGGCGGCCATCTTTACCTGCTCGGCGTAGCCGTTGCCCGGTCCGCCGGCGTATACATACTGCGCCCCCGGCTGGTAGAACGCGATCGTGAGCCGGCGGCTGGCGCTCGAGCGAGCCTGCATCTGCACGCGATAGCGGTGACCCTTCTCGAGCACAAGCTGCGACAGGTGATAGATATGGAAGTCGGGCCAGTGGCCGTCCGCAGGCGCGGTAAGGGTCACCCGAAGCCCGCTGGCGCCGCCAACGCCGGCCCCGGGAGTTACGGCGATCTTGCCGACAGTGTTGCGAGCGTCTTCGGGCCAGTGGGTCCAGTCTCGCGTAAAGTCAGCATCGCCCCCTTCAAACTCGGTGCGCGGGATTACCGCTTTGCCAGTGACCGCATCAGCCACCTCAATATTGTCGAGGTCGACCGTTCCGGCCCCTTCACCGAACCGAAAGTGCATGGTTCCGGTATTGGTGGAGATGGCCGACTCGAACGTGAAGTCGATCTGCTGCCACTCCGGGCCAACATGCACTAGGCCGGAACCCGGCGCGCCCCAGAAGATGCGCGCGCGCACAGGCGCACCATTGATGACGATGCGGGGCGCGCCCCGGTCCACGACGACATGCGCCGTAAGTGGCCCGGCGCTCGCAGGCATGCGGCAAGAGCCCGCCGCCAGCAGCCCGACGAGCCCAATAGAGAAGCGGCTTTTCGACGACATTATTCACCTCCAGGGCAGAAGCGTCCGAACAGATCGTTTCAAATCAATGCCCAGACCACAGGCCCTGCATTCGACACTCCCGGCGGTTCGACTCACCGCCAGGTCTCTCTCACGGTTGGCGCGTAGGCCCCGCCGCACGGCCACATTTCCCGTCGGCAGGGCCACTCTCGCTCTCCCTCGAATTCAGCGGCTCTGGCCGCCGGGAGCTGCGGGCGATGTCGTGAGTTTCGGTAGTCGATCGCGCGTGATGCTGCGCTTGTCGGCGAGCATCTCGGCAGCGTTCAGGTTATCCACAAGCGCCATATGCGCATTCGTCCAGCTGGACCAGGTGAGGAAGAAGCGTGCGGCCGGTGCATGGTTCTCTATTCCGGCAATCACCTTGCGCAGATCGAATTGGCCGTCTGCTGTTCGTCCAGAAGGATCCACGCCCCACTCCGTGAGTCCGAATGGTTTGTCCAGCGCGGCCATGGCCGTGTAACCCGCGATATTGAAATCGCGGCCGTAGTAGTCGAGACCCACAATGTCGCATCGATCTGCGCCCGGGTAGTAGGTGGCAGCGTCCTCCCCGGCGTTGGGCGCGAAGACCCAGAGCAGGTTGTTGAGCTTGCGCTCGCGAGTCATGTAGTCGAAGACCCAATTCCAGAGCTTGCGATAGGTAGCCGGGTCGGTATGCCACCAGAACCAGCCGCCGTTCATCTCATGGAGCGGCCGCCAGAGCACTGTCACCCCGGCGGTCTGAAGCTCCGCGAGTCCATCCGCAACTTTCCGCCAGTCATCCTGCCACTTTGCATTCGCTGCTGATCCCGGCGCAAACAGCTCGCTCCACTCGCCATGCTTCATCGCACGCACGTCGCCGCCCCACGGGTTGCCAATGTGCGCAGAAGCCTCCACAATTCCGCCCGCTTTCGCAAACGGGATGAGCAGCGCGTTCGCCTCCGCTACGGCCTTTGGGCTAACCGGCCCGGGATAGCAGTAGTCTATACCGATCATGGCTGGCCACTTGCCGGTCGCCTTGTGAAGACCCTCCACTCCCTCGCGGTATCCAACCTCAAAGGTGCCGGGCTGACCGATCTGCTGGCCAATCAGCACGCGAACGTCGGGACTTCTGCGGAGCGAGTCTATATAGGCGAGCAGGGCACGTGCGTCGCGGCTGGCAGCACGATTGGCGGGTGTGAGCGCTTCGGCCCGCCCGGACGCGGCGCTCAGGAGCGCCGCGAGGCAGAGGAGCACGAGTAAGCGGAGCGGACAGGACATGGATGCTCTCCCAATAAACAAAGATAACGTGCGGTTCGCGGCCGAAGGGCGCAAATCCTGCGGTATGCCAGAAGCCCGTGAGCCGATGGCTCGCGACTAATGCCGATTGGCGCCGCACCATTGGGCCTGGTACGCGCCGAGATAGTGGTCGAGCATCTCGTCGGGCACGTTCGCGGGCAGATGGTTGCCCACGGCAACGATTACGCCGCGGCAGCTGCGAGCGGCGCGAAGCGTCTGCTCAATTGCAGCGTCGACCTCCTCGCGCGTGGAGAAGGTCATTGTCCGACAGTCGACGGCGCTGCCGATAAGCGCGATCGAATCGCCGAATCGCTCGGCCATTAAGTCCCACGGATTGCAGGGCTCGAAGCAGAGCGCGTCCGCGCCAGCCGCAACCACATCCTCGGCGAACATCGTGAAATTGCCGTCCGAGCAGAAGACCACCTTCTTGCCGGCAGCATGCAGCGGTTTCCAGAGCTCCGCATAGCGCGGGATGATAACGGAACGGTAGAAGGCGGGCTTGATAAAGGGACCGGCGGTCCAGACGAAGTCGTCGTGCTGAATGATCACCTCGGCGCTCGTACCGGCCCAGGCCTCCATATGGCGATGCGTAAACCGGAAGATGGTGTCGAGAACGCGCTCCATGCGCGCTGGCTGCGCGGCGGCTTCCAGCAGGAGGTCCCAGCCGAAAGCCTCGATTGCGCCGGAGATGATCGACTTGTAGTACCCGCCCGTGACAAGCTGATTCGGGCTGGAGGCCTGGGTGGCCTGCCACCACGCTTCATAGGCCCTCGTCTGCTCGGCCAGGTCCGGCAGCCCGTACTCCGCGATGGCATCGAAGGCGAGCACCTCGTCCACGCTCTTGAAAGGCGAGGAGGCCGAGGCGCGCATATCGCTCCCATCCGAGGCATACTCGGCGTGGCCCATGTCTGTGGCGCGGCCCCGCTCGCCCCAGGCTCCGTGAAGGCCATCATTGGTGGACCAGAGGAAGTCGATGTCCCACGAGTCGTAGAAGGCGGCAAGAAACCGCGGGTCGGTGGGATCAAGCCCGGTAACCCGCCGAATGTACTCGGTGTGATACTCGAGGCTGTACTCTGTGTGCCCGGGGCGTGGTGTGGGCCTGAGGTGAATACTGTCCAGCGCAATCTCTCTGGCCATGGCGTTCAGCGGCAGTCCGAGCCGCTCCTTCCTCTGCGTAGTCTCAGCCCATAATCAATCACCCGTGCCGCAAACTCCTCTCTAATCAATCGGCCATGCCCGGGAAGCCATTCTGCGCCATCCAGGCGGAGAGTTGCGTTCTTGCACCGAGTGAGGAAATCGGAATCTGGCAGGGCGCGGCACAGGAAGGGAGACCTCGCCCGGCAGGCGAACTCTAGTCGGAGAACGCCACACCGGGTAGAACCGGTGCCCACGCCCCCTGCATTTCTTAGACCGACGGGAGTCCCCATGCATCAGCACGGCCGAATGCTCCTCATGAGTCTGCTCCTCGCGCTGGCAGCCAGCGGCCGCGCGTCTGGCGAAGAGCCGCCGGTCATCCCGGTTGGGCTGGACGCCTACCGGCTGTGGGACCACTGGGCGGACCTGCGCATTGGCGTTCGAGCCAATATGCGCAGCACCTACGACCGCTCCGGGGGTAACGAGGGCGCGGATGCCAGCCATTTCCTGTTTCAGTTGGCGGATGACAATAACGTCGCCCTGGATATCGAAAACCCCGGCGTGCTCGCTTTCGCCCGGTACAACCACTGGCACGGCAGCCCCTGGCGCTACACCGTTGATGGCAGGGAAACCACGGTGCAGGAGAGCAGCACGGCCGACCCAATCCACCCGAAGCAGGGCGCCACGTTCCTGCCCGAGGGCCTCTTCCCCAATCCGCTCGCCTGGACCTGGGCTGCGACCCGAGGCGCGGATCTAATGTGGGTACCCATTCCCTTCGAGCACTCGTTCCGAATGGCATACAGTCGTACCCACTACGGAACGGGATACACCATCACTCAACAGTTTGTGCGCGGCGCGAAACTCTCTCACCCTCTGCGTGCCTGGGATGGCAAGACTCCGCCGGCCGCGGATGTACTGGAGCTGATTAGCCGCTCCGGGAGTGATCTGGTTCCCCGCTCGGGGTCGCCGGAGGGCAAACGGGCTGCCATCCGTGAGGTGCATGGCGAGGATGTTCTGGCGGCCAATGCAGAGGCCAGCCTGACGACCCTGGCTTCCGGGCCGGCGCAGGTTCGCGCTCTGGAGCTCCGGGTGCCGCGTGCCCGGGCGGTCGCCTTCGGGCGCGCGCGTCTCCGCATTACATGGGACGACCGACGTGAGCCATCCGTCGATGCGCCGGTGGCGCTCTTTTTCGGAACCGGGACACTCTACAATCGGGACAGCAGGGAGTACCTGGTGAAAGCTTTCCCGATCTCCGTCGGGTACGACAGCACTCAGGTTCACCTCGCCTGCTACTTTCCCATGCCCTACTTCCACTCCGCCCGATTCTCGCTGGTTGGCACGTCCGAGAGTATCCCGTTTGCCTGGAGCGTCCGTTTCGCGCCATACCGCGGGCATGCGCCTCGTGCAGGTTACTTCCATGCCACGTATCGCGATCACCCCGCCCCGGAGCGGGGGCGAGATCTGACGCTGCTCGACACTCGCGAGGTCGAGGGAAGGGGCGATTGGTCCGGGCATCTGGTGGGCACCTCATTCATCTTCTCCGACCGTGCGAACCTCAGTACGCTGGAAGGAGATCCCCGCTTCTTCTTCGATGACAGCCTGACTCCGCAGGCGCAGGGAACGGGGACCGAAGAGTGGGGCGGAGGTGGAGACTACTGGGGCGGTCAGAATATGACTTTGCCTTTTGCCGGCCATCCCGTGGGAGCGCGGGATGCGAGGTCCGCGCTGAACGCGGAGGACAGGATCGAGTCTGCTTATCGCTTCCTGCTCGCCGACTTGATGCCCTTCGGCAAGAACGCCCGGATCTGCCTGGAACATGGCGGCACAAACGAGTCCGTCGAGCACTACGAGACCGTCACCTACTGGTATGGCGCGCCCTATTCGACGCTGGTGCAGACGGACTCGCTCAAGGTGGGCGACCCCATCAGTGAAAGGGCCCACGGCTACGACTCGCCGCAGGCCGATGCCCCCTATGAGCTAACGTCGCGCTACGAGTGGGGAGTCGATCATCTGGGAGCGACGGAGATCTTTCCCGCGGAGACAGATAGCGGCCGCACGACAACCGGCGTCTCGGAGTTCACGCTGAAGCTGACGCCCCGGAACTTCGGGGTCCTGCTCCGTCGCAAGCTGGACTACTCCTTCCCTAACCAGCGAGCCGAGATCTCCGTTGCCGATGCCCGAGGCGGTCGACCGGTCTGGAAGAACGCGGGGATCTGGTATCTGGCTGGATCCAACACGTGTGTCTACTCCAACCCGAAAGAGGAGCTGGGTGCGACTCAGCATATCGTACAAACCTCGAACCGACGGTTCCGGGACGACGAGTTTCTCGTCCCTCGCGACCTGACGCAGGGCCGGACCGCGATCCGCGTTCGCGTCCGGTTCATGCCCGTTAACATCCCGCTCTTCCCCGGCTATCCGCTGCCGAAGCTGGCCTGGAGCGAGATCCGCTATACAGCCTACTGCTATGTACTGCCACCCTAACGGATGGCGACCGCCCTGCTGGCGTGATACCAGCGATCGCCATAAGCCAGGAGGATCTCCATAGCCGCGCGGAACAGCGCGCATGCTGCGTTATAACCTCCAGGTGACCTCTGGCGAAATCACAGGCCGTCCTTCGAGGGGAAATCGTTGATTCCCGCCGCGACCGCCAACTTCTGGCCCGCGAAACCGTAGAGAGATCAGTAATCTGCTCGCGGCCACTGTTACGCCTGGCTTACGAGCGAGGATTAACCTGTTCCCGTGAGCTGCCGCTCCGGCCACCATCCGGCCGGCCCACGATCATCTATCTCTCCGACAGTCCGGCTCTCGAAGGCTGCGATGGACATTCCGGCGCCGGCCGGGGTTCGAATGGAGGCAATCAACGATGCACGACAACCGAAGACCCGTTCCCCGCGCGACTCCCTACTTTGCCCTATGCCTGCTCGCTGCAGGGCTGGCGCTCTTCGCATGGGGATGTGGCGGCAGCGGCAGTTCCTCGGGCGCTCCGCCAATGTCGAACGCGACATTCCGCTCCGTGGCGATAGCCACCGACCAGTCTCTCAATGGCGGTGTGAGTTACCCGTTCGCTATGCTCAAGATTGCAGCGCCGCTGAATAGCCCGATCGGTCAAGCGGGACAAAACCGCTCTGCGAGCTCGGTCGGAACCGCGGCACTGGCGGCCGCGCAGGCGCCATCTGTGTCGCACCGTGGCGCGACACGTCTGGGGCTTGGCCTGACTTTTGTTTCT
>JBBRJW010000043.1:0-9751 GCA_038218705.1 Chthonomonadales bacterium
TACTTCCATCGTCCCGGTGGGAGGCGCGGCCTCACCGAAGATCAAGCACGTCTTCTTCATCCTGCACGAGAACAAGACGTTTGACTCGATGCTGGGCAACCTGAGCGAACACTTCGGCAATTTTGCCAGCCTGAAGTATAACGGTACATCGACATCGACTCCGAACGGCAAGACCTTCACCAACCAGCAGTACACCGGAGTCTCACTCAATACCCAGGCACTCGCGACCAAATTCGCCACTGCGGTGAACTACTACTCCGATTCGGAAGAGTCCGACGCGGGCCACCAATTCGCGGCCTCCGGTACAGCGAGCGACTACGCTGAGAAGACGCTCCTCGTCAAGTCCGGACGCGGGCTGCTGGTTAACAAGAACATGGAGCCCGAGGACTACCCGGAGGCCGGTTACATCTTCAACAATGCCGTCCGAAATGGCGTCTCATTCAAAGACTATGGCGCACTCGTCCGAATCGACGGAACCGACACCGGCTCATCCTCCCCGACTACGATCAACGATCCGAACAGCGGTTTCCTCGGCTTTCCAAACGTGGCCGGGCTTATCCTTGCCAGCCCATTTACCAATTACGGAGACGTAGGTGATATGGGCGTTGCCGGCGCAGCCAACCCGTTCGCTCCGGCCGGGCAGCCGTCAGGCGCCCGAACCTCGGGCCTCGGGCAGAGCTACTTCCTCGCTCTGCCAATGCTGAAGGTCCTGGGAGATAAGAACGCATCCGGCGAGCCCCATCTCGACAGGAACTATCCTGGATACAACTTCAACATCTCGGACCAGCGCCGCGCCCAGGAGTTCATCGCCGACTTTGATCGCATGTCTGCGGCCGGAACGCTGCCCACCTACTTCTACATCTACCAGCCGAACGACCACACGGGAGGAGTTCAGGCTCCGAACGCAGGCGGCCTCACGAACACAGCACTCCAGGAGGTCGCGGACGGGGACGTCGGCCTCGGGATGGTGGTCAAGCACATCATGCAGTCCCCGGTCTACTACAACGCGGCCGATGGAACCGGCAGCGCCATCTTCATCACGTACGACGATGCGCAGGCCTCCCTCGACCACGTTAACCAGCACCGGACTCCGCTGATTCTTGTAAGCCCCTACGCGAAGCCGGGCTTCGCAGCAATGCAACACTACAGCACCGCATCCATTGTCAAGACCGAGGAGCTGCTGATGGGCCTTCCGCCCAGCAACATGGGCGACCTGGTGGCAACCGACCTGCGCGACATGTTCCAGCCAACGTACAACAGCCTCACGGCAGCGGACTTCAACCCCACACGGGTAGTGAAATACACCCCCTCCATTGAGAACCGGCGCATATGGGCGCTGGTTAAGCTGATCGACACCTCCGCCCCGGATCGTGACAGCCACCGGCTCGGCGCCCTCACCCGCCTCTGCATCCAGGCGGACAATCTGCGCGAATCGGCGGCCAGGGCCGGCTCGCTCCGCACGCTCCGGTACCGGAAGGCGCAGGCCAATCTCTACAGGGCGGCCGTCCAACTGACCTCTGGCCCGAAGCCGCGCGATGACGACGACTAACCAGTGCGGCGCTCAGTGCGGGGCCCGGATCCGGTATATCCAGGCCCCGCCTACGGTTCGAGCGGAGGGATAGATTTGAGAACGCGTCACGAAGCGTTTACGCTGATAGAGCTCCTCGTTGTAATCGCAATCATTGCTATCCTGGCAGCCATCCTCTTTCCCACCTTCGCGCAGGCCCGCGAGAAGGCCCGAGCCGCCGCATGCCTCTCCAATCAGAAGCAGCTCGGCACGGCCCTCCAGATGTACCTCCAGGACTACGATGAACGACTCTTCTTCTATGCCGCGCTGCCGGATGGGAACGGCCGATCGCGTTCCCGGACAGGCTCCGTCCTCGCGCCCGGAGCGTCCGCCGATCCGGTTCGCTGGTACAACGCTCTCATGCCCTATGTCGCCTCCCGGCAGGTCTTTACATGCCCCGATGACGACCTCCCGACAATGAGCCGGGATGCCGTCGGGCAGCTGACGATCCCCCGCTCCTATATTGCCGTGCGAGCTGCCGAAGGCATCGCACTTTCGCAGATCGATCGCCCGGCCGAAATCATTGTGATTACCGAAAAGTGGGGACACAACCAGTCGTCGCCCTCCGCCCCGGGCTACGCGATTACGGACAGCTGGATCGAGCCTTTCAACGGCGATTTCAACTACGACTCTGCGTCCGGACGCATGGAGATCGCGGCGAATCGCCACCAGGGCGGAACCATCGCTGCACTCTACGACGGACACGCGCGCCGCCTCCATCCGGGCCAAATCGCAGCGAGCCGCGAGTTTACCGGCTGTTCGCTGATCCACATCAGCCCGGTAATGGATGGAAGCGCGAACGACATGTGCGACCAGACACAGGTTGGCTGCGCGAATACCTCACAAACGAACATCTGCAACACACTTTATCCTTAGCCTCTCGCAGGCATTTTGCACTTCTAGCAGGGGAGGAATCGAGGCGGCGCCCGTAGAAGGTGACCGCGGCGGCAACTTGCGGCACAGCTCCCGGCCATGGCGCGGGCGGAAAGTCGACCCGCGGCCAATCGACCAATGGGCGCGCCGCACGGCGGGTGAGATCTGCCCATGCGCGGAAGCCGCGACCACTAAAAGGAGACACGATGGGACGCAAAGCGCTGATTGTTTGGGGCGGCTGGGATGGGCACGAGCCGAAGCAGGTTGGCGAATTGTGCGAGGAGATCCTGAGCGGCAAAGGGTTCGATGTAGAGGTTTCGAACACACTGGACGCATTTAAGGACGTTGACAAATTGAAGTCGCTCAACCTGATTGTGCCGGTCTGGACGATGGGCCAGATATCCGGCGAGCAGCTCAATCCCGTGGTGGAAGCTGTGAAGAGCGGGGTTGGAATCGGGGGATGCCATGGCGGAATGTGCGATTCGTTCCGCGACGCAACCGAGTGGCAGTTTATGACTGGCGGCCAGTGGGTGAGCCACCCCGGTAACGACGGGGTTACGTACACGGTGAAGGTAACTGATCCTTCACACTTCATTATGCAGGGCACTTCAGAGTTTCAGGTGACCTCCGAGCAGTACTACCTCCACACCGACCCGGCGAATAGAGTTTTGGCGACGACCCAGTTCCCCATCCCTGGAGCGGATGGGCCACATACGACGAACGGCGACATTCAGATGCCGGTCGTATGGACGAAGATGTATGGCCAGGGCCGCGTCTTCTACAGCTCTATCGGCCATGTAGCGCGTACCTGCCGCGAGGCTGATCCTCTGCGGATTCTGACGCGAGGTCTGCTCTGGGCCGCGAGCGCGGAAGAGCTCGGTTAGTTCCTTTTCTGCACGGACCCGAAGCAGGGCGCGGGAACAAGAGTTCCCGCGCCCTGCTGCACTCTGCCGAAGGTGGGAGTCGAACCCACAAGGGGTTGCCCCCAGAGGTTTTTGAGACCACCGCGTATGCCATTCCGCCACTTCGGCCCGACGGCCACTCTCTATTATACTGCGTTATGGAGCATTCACAAAACCCCTGTAACGCGGTTGATCGGCAACCGCCCCCGGCTGCTCGGGATTGACAGCGGACCTGGTCCGAGATAGAATACCCCTATGGACAGCACCCCACCCGATTCTGCTAAGCAGGTCCCGCCCCGCCGACGCTCCCCGCGGTTCCGACGCGCCCTCGCACTCTTCGTACTCGTCCTCGCGGTGGCCGCATGGTTTACACGCTATCGCGGCACCGGCTGGTCCGACACGATTAATCCCGTCTCCTGGTATCACCGCCTGCGAGGGGACGACCTCTACAACGCCGACGAGACCATCCTGGCGAGGGGTAACCGATCGCTCCCCGAAGTTGCGCTCACTTTCGACGACGGGCCACATACGGCTTCCCGCGGCCAGATCCTCGACACACTAAAGCAATTTGGTGATCCGGCGACATTCTTCGACGTTGGCAAGAACATGGACACCCGCCCCGATCTGGTCCGGCGGACACTAGCCGAAGGGCACGAGATCGCCAACCACTCAGATACCCATCAGCGACTCGACAGCCTCAGCGCCCGCGATCGCCACCGCGAGATCAACGACGCGGACACGAAGTTCTTCGCGATCACTGGCGGGCACCTCAATCTGATGCGGCCTCCCGGAATGAGATATAACGACGCGGTTCTCGCAGAGAGCCGCCGGCTCGGATATATCGTGGTGAGCTATACAACCGCCTCTCACGATTTCATACTGGATGAGAGCCCCGAAGTAATCGCTTCCCGCAATGTTCGTTCGCTGCAGTACGGCAGCATCCTGCTTCTGCACGACTACCCCGGGACTGCGGCGGCGCTGCCGGCAATATTGAGGGCCATTCGGGAGCGCGGCCTTCGATGCGTCACGATTTCCCAGATGATCGCGCACCTGCCGGAGAAGTCCAAATTGGAGGCTCAAAGACAGCTGCAGTCGGCCTCGTCTCAAGATCGAGCAAGCCTCTGATCGGGCCTCGGCTCCGCCAGGGAACTTACGTTCGCTCTCTCGCCGTAACCCTTCTTAGGAGGCGTACTCACGTCATGGACATCGCGAGGCTGATAACAAGTTCCGTCCGAAGCGACCGTCGAGAGTTTGACCGGCTCATGAGCGAGTGTCACCGGCAGGCGTACAATGTAGCCTTCCGAATGACCGGCAACCGGGCAGATGCGGAGGATCTTACGCAGGAGTCCTTTCTCCGAGCTTTCCGGTTCTTTGATCGCTACGACCGAAACATGCCGTTCGAGAACTGGCTCTATCGGATTATGTCCCGCGTCTTCATAGACGAGCTACGTAAGCGGCCGCGCTTCAAGACGCAGTCTCTCGATCAGCCTCTCTACCCGGATAGCGACTCAAGTCTCTATCTCGAGATTCCCGATTTCGCATCTAACCCCGAACAGATGACCCTCTCCGCACAGCTCGACGAGCGACTGCAGCAGGCTCTCAACTCCCTGCCAGAGGAGTTCCGTATCGCAGTCATTCTTGCCGACATCGAAGGCATATACTACGAGGAAATTTACGATGCAATGGCCTGTACCGTCGGACCAGTGCGATCACGGCTCCATCGTGGCCGTAAGGCGCTGCGAGCGCGCCTCAACGTGAAACCTGCCGTCCATCAATGAACGTTGGAGACATCCGGTGAACTGTCGTAAAGTCAATCAACAACTCTCTGCCTATATGGATGGCGAGCTCCCGGGCGTGGAGCATCGTCAGGTGTTTGAACATATCGCGCGCTGTGAGGAGTGCCGCACCGAGTATGAGGCTCTGCTTCAGACAAAGCGCCTTCTCGGCGCAATGCGGCAAAAGGCGCCTCGGGCTGACCTTGAACACCGCCTGGTGTACCACATCGCATGGGAAAGCGGGTCCCGGCCAGGTCCATCCTGGCAGCAATTATCCGCGCAGCAGATCGCTCAGCCCTTTGCGGCGGCAGCCGTGCTCGTTGCCCTCTCAGCCTCCCTGCTTCATGTGGCCTATTCGAAGCCAGCACAACCGACCGGAACTATCGTGTGGGAGCAGGCAAAGCCCCCGATCAAGGAGTTCACTGGGGGGCTGGGTCCGACCGACCCGAGGCTCTACCAGCCAGCCGTTTCGACCGTATCCTATTCCGGTAATGACCTGATGGGCTTTACCAGACAGATCGGATTCGATGTGCCTGCCCCTGAGCGACGGCAGCGCGCTTCTCACGCTCAATCGTTCTGGATCCTGCAGCATTGATCCGCTGCACTCGTTCCAAAATCGCGTCGGCTGCAGGCCGCGCCGTGGGAGACCATATGACCTTGAGCCGCTGCGCGTCTATTGGCTGCTCCGTGTGCCAACGCCTCGTGGGGAGAGTCGTTGCGCTCGCATCCACCTCGGCGCTCCTTATGGGCCTACCCGGGATACCGCACGCATCCGGCGCAGAAGTCCTGGTGAGTGGACGAGCGGCGCTTGCCTCGCTGCAGGATGCATTCGCCCATGTTGCGGACGTCGTCGAGCCTGCCGTTGTAACTGTCTCGAGCTTCAAGGTTGTCAATGGACTGGATACCGACACCCCGGTCCCGCGCCGAGCTGGCAGCGCGCCGCTTGACATGGGCAGAAGGAAGTCAACGGGAACCGGAACGGGAGTTCTTATTCGGAAGGATGGATGGATTCTGACCAACGACCATGTGGTCGCTGGCGCGGATCGCGTCTCAGTTCGCCTTCACGATGGCCGGGAATACCCGGGGAGAGTAGTTCGGGATCCCCGGAGTGACCTCGCGCTTGTTAAGATCGAGGAAAAGGGGGACTTCCCGGTCGCTCAACTCGGAGACTCGGATAAGGTAAAGGTCGGCCACTGGGCGATCGCGATCGGCAGTCCCTACAAATTTGAGGGATCGCTTTCCGTCGGGGTCATCAGCAGCTTGCAGCGCCGCCAGGTGATCTTCGACAGCACCCCGGGTGGCCGTCAGCGCCTCTACCCGGATATGATTCAGACCGATGCCGCGATTAACCCCGGTAATTCCGGCGGACCACTATGCAACGTCGACGGCGAGGTGATCGGCATCAATACCGCCATCGAGAGCGACCACGGGGGCCTCGGCGGCGGGTCCATCGGCATCGGGTTTGCAATTCCGATCAACAGCGCCAGGTACGTCGTTTCGCAGCTCATGGATAAGGGCCGCGTTACGTACGGCTACCTGGGGGTAAGCCCCACCCCGGTCACGCCGCGGCTGGCAACGGCGCTCAAGGTCGAGTTTGGCGCACTGCTCGAGGAGGAGCCCGGGGCCGACACGCCCGCGGGCAAGGCTGGACTTCGAGCGGGCGATGTTGTGGTGGCGATAGACGGCAAGCCGGTCCACAATGAGATCGACCTGCGTACGATCGTATCTCAGACTGCCCCCAGGTCGCAGGTGGCAATCGACGTTGTGAGGGAAGGCGCGCCGGTCAAGCTGCATGCCACGCTCGAAGAGGCGGAAGCGCATGATGTCCCGTCGGCCAGGTCGCGCCCGCAGGCTCACGCATCGCTTGGCATACAGGTTGCGCCGCTTGCTCGCGGAGTAACACTGACGGCAGGGCCCACAGCCGAACATGGCGTCGTGGTTAAGGCGATAGACAAGAACTCGGCGGCCGCTGAATCCGACGAGCTCTCCGAGGGCTGTGTCATCCTGAAACTGAACGGCGTCGTGACCCCTACGGTAGAGTCATTCAAAACGGTAACGGCGGGTCTCAAGCCGGGCGACCAGGTCCGCATCTTCTATCTGCGTCCGCCGGACCAGCGCGATCCCGGGCGACGGTTCCTCGTGCTCGACGTCAACTAGCCGTTCACATTCGCTCGAATGCCCGGAGCTAACCTGCGGGCATTCGTCCGTTATTCCCCTTCGATCGTGCGCACGAATAGCTGCTCCAGCGTCTCCCGGCGCGGCGTGAGAGCCATCAATCGCGATCCGGAATTGACGATCGCAGATGCAATCTCAGCAGCATCCTCCGCTCGGTCTAGCCAGACCGTGAACTTACGGATCGGCACCCGTTCGAGGCGCAGCTTGCGCGCCACCCGGCGCACACCCTCGAGGGCAGCATCGTTAAGACCTTCAACCTCCACCTCAACCACCGCTGAAGACTCGAGCAACTCGTCCATCGCGCCCGTCAGCACGATCTTCCCTCGCTTCATAATCGCAATTCGGTCGCAGGTCGCCTCGATTTCGGAGAGGAGATGCGAATTGAGAACGACCGTCTTCCCGTCTGCTCGCAGGTCGGAAACCAGATCACGCACGTCCCGCCGTCCAAGTGGATCGAGCGCAGAAGTAGGCTCGTCGAGTATTACCAGATCAGGATCGTGCAGGATTGCCTGGGCAAGGCCGATCCGCTGCTGCATTCCTTTGGAGAAGCTGCCGATCCGATCATCTGCCCTATCCGCAAGTCCTACACGCTCAAGCGTGAGCGGAATCCGCTGTCTTCGCGCCCTGCTGCTGACCCCGCACAGCTTTCCATGAAGATCGAGAAACTCCCGCGCCGTCAGGAAATCCTGAAACTGGAACCGCTCTGGCAAGAACCCGATATGGCGTCTCGCTTTCACGCTGCCAATCGCCGACCCGAGGACTACGCCGCTCCCTGATGTAGGCTTAACCGCTCCAAGCAGCATCATGATCGTAGTGGTCTTGCCCGCGCCATTTGGCCCGAGCAGGCCGAACACCTCGCCCTGGCGAGCCGAGAACGATAGTGCGTCCACGGCTGGAACACCACGATAGAGTTTGGAGAGTGAACGTGCCTCAATAGCGTTCTGGTACATTGGTCTTCCAGGCGCGGTCATGCGGCGCTCCATTAATAACGTAAACCGGCGACCGCCCGCGCGGCTAACTGCGCGGGCGGTCGCCATTGTCTGGTTCACTCAACGCCAGGTCAGGGCGCGGGCGAAGCCGGCGGCGCTGCAGGAGTGCCTGGCACGATCGGGGTTGGCACAGCGGCGGGCGCAGGCGCCGCCGGAGCAGGCGTTGGAACAGCGTCCGCCCGGACGACATGCACCACGGTGCGGGCCTTCCACTGCCGTCCCTTGAACGTGACCGTCGCCTCGATCTGGAAGTTCCCCGGCTGCGTGGACGATGGCAATTTCACGTTAAAACGGGCAACTCCATGGGCATCCTCGTGCTCGATATTGAGAACACGCTTCGACCCATCTACTTCCCATGTCGCAGGGAGCTCCGAAAGCTGAATGTCTCCTCGGAAGTGGTTGGGAACCGCGCTGAACACATCGACATTGACCGAGAGCTTCGTTGTGCCGAGGATGGCCACCGGCTCGGGGTCCGTCGACATCTGGACCTGGACCGGCTCGACAACGGAGAACGCTGCGGCAGTCTGAATCATCTTGCCGTTGTCCAGCTCCACCGCCGAGGTGAGAACGTAAGAGCCAACCGGCAGATTCTCCGGGAGCACCGTCTTGTAGCCTAGCTTCAGCCGTTTGCCGCCAAGCGCGGGTTTCACGTTCACTTCCCGAAGCGTATTGACCGCGTTCGCGGAATTGCCCTGCCCTGCCCAGAGGATGCTCTTCAAGTTGGCTGTGGAATCGGTCTGGTTATAGAGCTCCAGTGTCGCAAACAGCGATTGTCCGGGCACGCACTTATAGTCTGACAGCGTCAGCCGCGGATTGATCCCCGGAACGCTGGTGAGGTGGGCCTCTACGAGCTGTGCATCCAGAAGCAGATGCGGTTCAAACGGGGCCGTGGGCACATAGGCCGATGCGGGCCCGGGGGGCAGAAACTCCGCACGAACCCCCACGGTCGCCCCGGGCCGAAGAACGAGGCTCGCAGTGCTGCGCGGGATCGCCAGCTCGAGCACCTGGGTAGAGTTCACCATCTGCTCGGCAAATCGAATCGACTTCACGTCTATGGCCGTCTCGTTCCACGACGGAGTGTCTTTGCTGTTTGCGGCGTCAAGCAGACGAGCCGCCACTGATGGCACTCCACCGTTAGCGGTGGTCCCGACCACGAGCTCAAGATTGTCTGCACCACGCAGCCAGCCGTCTCCCCCGGCATCCAGATCAAGGAGAACTCCCGCAGCCCCATCGCTCTTAACGGCAAGGTACAGAAAATTGTCATCCCAGTTGCAGTACACGACGCCTCTTACCGGGCCCTGTGAAACGGCGTAGAAGGGGTCCCACTCGCCGTCGCTCAGCACGCCGTCAATCTGAGGCGTTCTGCGCAGCCGCTGCGCGTCCGTCGTATAGGCCGGCCGCTCGCGGAATTTGATCGGGGGGACAACGGGGACAGCGGGCACGGGCTCAACAGCCGGAACTGTCGGCACA
>JBBRJW010000044.1:0-9684 GCA_038218705.1 Chthonomonadales bacterium
CCGTGGTGAGACGATGGGGCGTACGCCTGTCATCGCTCCACGCATCGACTCGCTTCTCGAGTTCCACGGAGACCCGGCCGGGCGCAGCTGGGTGCATGACGTAGTGTTCCGAGGGATTACTTTCGCGCACACAAACTGGAATGTCCCGCCAAAGGGCAGCGGAATGGGTCAGGCCGAAGTCTGGGCGCCTGCGGCAGTACGCGGGGTGGGGGCGCGCAGGGTATCGCTGGTGAGCTGCTCCATCACGCACGTCGGGGCATACGCCGTAGAGTGGGCGCAGGGCTGCCAGTACGATTCGGTGGACAACTGCATGCTGACCGACCTTGGCGGCGGGGGCGTGAAGATCGGCGAAACGCGCCCTTACGATGACCCCGAGCTGGAGGCTTCACATAATCGGGTCTCCCAGTCTCTCATCGCCGGAGGCGGGCGGCTACATCCTGCTGCGGTTGCCGTCTGGATCGGCCATTCGCCGTATAACGAAGTGCGCCATAACGATATCCGCGACTTCACCTATACGGGCGTTTCGGTGGGATGGTCGTGGGGATACGGACGGAGCGATGCGCACGACAATATGGTGACCGACAACCATATCTGGAACATCGGCGCAGGGGTTCTCTCCGACATGGGCGGGATCTACACCCTCGGCCTCTCGCCCGGCACCCGGCTTTCCGGGAATCTGATTCACGACGTCTCTAGCTTTGATTACGGCGGCTGGGGCATCTATCCCGACGAGGGCACCTCGCACATGGATATTGTGGGCAACGTGGTGTACAACACGAAGACCGGAGGCCTTCATCAGCACTACGGCCAGGAGAACCACATTCACAATAATCTCTTTGCCTTCTCCAGTGAGGGACAGATTATTCGGACACGGGCAGAGGACCACCTCTCGTTCACGTTCGATCACAACATCGTTCTCTGGCGAGAGGGCTCGCTTCTTGGCGGCAACTGGACGGGACCGGGATTCGCGCTCGACAACAACCTCTACTGGAACGTATCCGGCAAGCCGTTCACGTTCGCGGGCCAGTCGTTCGACGCGTGGCGCGCGCAAGGGCAGGACGTGCACTCCCTCGCTGCCGATCCGGGCTTCGGGGCGCTCTGGCCGCTTACGGCGGAGCGGGCGCGCACCCTGGCGCATGTCCAGCCTGGCTCGCCCGCCGATCGACTGGGCATCGCATCGATTGACCTGAGCCGAGCCGGCCGCGCCGACCGCTCCGGGGCGGCAATGAGCTTTGGCCGCGCGTTTCCGCCGCCTCCGCCCGTACAGCCCATTGCGGATGATTTCGAATCCACGCCAATTGGCGAAAAGGTGCAGGGCGCAAATACCATCGAAGAGAGTGAAACAGCGACGGTGAGGGTCACAGGCGAGACGGCACATACTGGCAAGCACTCCCTCAAGTTCACCGATGAGGCGGGACAGAAGGTGAGCTGGACGCCGCACATCCAGTACTCGCCGACCTTTACAAAAGGGCTGCTCAAGGAGTCGTTCGCCCTGAAGCTCGAGCCCGGAGCGGTCTTCTTCCACGAGTGGCGGGACAACTCCTCGCCCTATAACGTGGGCCCCTCACTTCGCATCTCTAGCGGGGAGCTGGCCGCCGGCGGCAAGGCGCTGATGCGCCTGCCTATGGATCGGTGGATAGTGTTTACGATCACCTGCGCGATCGGGGTGAGCGCCGTGGGCCGCTACGATCTAACCGTGGCCGTCGATGGAGAGGGGCCGCCTGCCCGCTTCCCGGCGCTGGCCTGCTCCCCTGAAATGCGCTCTCTCCGGTGGCTCGGGTTTGTGTCGGATGGCACGGTTCCGGGTGTCTTCTATGTCGACGACATCCGTCTATCTAATTAGTGCATAGATCGCTCTCCAGCGGCTATAATAGATTAGCTGCCGCGGCGGCTAATTCAACCCTGTGTGAAACAAGTGAAGGGGAAGGTCAATGCCAATTTCCATTCAGCAGTTCGTGGCGGAGAGAACGCGCGCGCAAGCCGGGTCTCTGGTAGAGGCCGCCTCAGAGTTGGCGGTGGAGCAGCGCCGCTGGAAGCCCCTTGAAAAGGGGCGGTCGGCCGCAAATCAGCTCGCCGAGTGCGTCCTCATCAATGAGGGCTCGGTGTTGATGGTCCGTGAGCAGAAGATACCGCCTGGTATGGGCGATATGGAAGCCTTCTTTCGGGGGGTTGCGGAGCTGGAAGCCGGAGACTGGAAGGAGCTCTGCGCCCGAGTTGCCAGCAGCGGTGAGGCTCTGGCCGCCGCCATCGAGGAGCTGCCCGGTGAGCTCCTCGACCACGTGCTCGACCTGGCGTGGGGACCCGCATCCCTGAAGGAGATCGCTGTTTACGCAGGTTGGAACATGGCCTACCACCAGGGACAGATCACCTACATTAGCACTCTCCTGTAACCAGAATGCCTCCCTGGCGATTGCTGCGCTCTCGCTCCTAAGACCGGAGCGAGAGCGCAGAACATTCGGCCTCCAGATTGCCTGCCTCGCACTTCTGGTGGGGCTGCGCCAAGGGGATTCCTCGTGCCAGAAGGCTCCAGTCCATCGATGGCGTCCAGTACTCTGCAGTGAATGCCGTCAACGCGAGGTCCAGAACTCCAATGCGGAAACACGTTTTCCTGCTGATCACGCTGCTGCTAATGTTTGGCGCAGCCCGCTCAGGGCGCGCGGCCGAACCCTCGTCGCCGAAAACCCTCTATGGCATCACGCCTTTTCCGTTCGACTACACCCTCGATGCTGTAGCGCGCACGCAGAAGATCTGCCAGCATGCCTCCACAATCTGGGCCATCCACCTGGATAACGGGATCCCGTGGAGGGAGTCGCTTGCCGAGCTTCCGCTCCCGCCAAAGATCCAGGAGGAGTGGACCAATCAGGCCCGCGCGATCCCCCGCGGCATCCCTCTCTACCTCGGCATCGCGCCACTCGCTACCGACCGTGAGCATCTTGCGCCTGCCGCTGGACAAGCTGGGGCCATCGCCATGCCAGTGGAGCTCGCGGGAGCCGCGCTGGACAGCCGGCCCGTCGTGAGGGCCTACACGAGCTATGTGCTGCGGGCCTGCCGTATCTTTAAGCCGCGGTACCTGAATGTAGGCATCGAGGCCGGCGAGCTGCTGTCGCGCAACTTTGCCAAATGGCCGCAGTTCGTCTCGCTCTACAGGCAGGTTCGGGCAGCAGTAAAGCACGAGTTTCCCACGATGCAGGTGGGAATCTCGTTCGGACTCGCGCTCCTGCGGGAGCCACGAGCTGCGGCAGCGGCCAGGGCCCTGGTCGACGAGAGCGATTACCTCGGTCTGAGTTTCTATCCATATGCCTCGGCCTTCGACGAAAAGTTTGGAGCTCCGCCGCTGGCTGCGATTAAGGGGCTTGCCGAGTGGCGCGGACCACTCGACTGGGTACGCCGTTACACTCGTAAGCCGATTGCAATCTGCGAAACGGGGTATACGACTCGTAACATCGACCTGCCCTCTTTCGGACTGCATCTCACCGGCACGCCCGCGCTGCAAGCCGAATACGTGCACGACCTCTTCACGATTTCCCGCAGAGACCGGTACGCATTTGTCGTATGGTATCTCGCTGTTGATTACGACAAGCTCTATGCTCGCATGCCCGCTGGGTCCGAGGCATCCCTGCTCTGGAAGAACATCGGTCTCTTTGACGGAGAGGCTGCTCCCAAGCCGGGTTGGACCGCATGGAAGGCTGAACTTTCGGCGAGAGGGCGCTGAGCGTCACTTTCTGGGAGGTTTTCCCGGCGCGTGGAGGGAAGAAGGGGGGGAGCCACCAATCCACCTCAACAAGGAGTTCCCTCATGGCAACCATCATAGGCGAGAACCTGCCGAATATCCCCTGGCAAGAGAAGCCCTCCGGTGATCACAGCGTTGTGTGGCGCTACGATCAAAATCCGATCATCCCTCGGAACCTCATTCCTACTTCGAACAGCATCTTTAATAGCGCGGTCGTTCCGTACAGAGGCAAGTTCGCAGGCGTATTCCGGTGCGACGACCAGCGCCGCCAGATGCAGCTCCACGCGGGCCGCAGCGAAGATGGCATCTCGTGGACACTGAATCCCGAGCGCATTCACTTCGTCGGCGACGATCCTGATGTCCTCAACTGGGAGTATGGCTACGATCCCCGCGTCTGTTGGATTGAGGATCGCTGGTATATCACCTGGTGCAATGGCTACCATGGCCCGACAATCGGCGTAGCGTGGACCCAGGACTTTGAGACGTTCCATAAACTCGAGAACGCTCTGCTTCCGTTCAACCGCAATGGCGTACTCTTCCCGCGCCGGATCGGGAATCGGTACGCGATGCTGAGCCGCCCGAGCGATAACGGGCACACGCCGTTTGGCGACATCTTCTACAGCGAGAGCCCGGACATGGAGTTCTGGGGCCGTCACCGTTTCGTGATGGGAACGAAGGGTGGCTGGCAATCCACGAAGATCGGGGCGGGGCCGACTCCTATTGAGACGACCGAGGGGTGGCTCCTCGTCTACCACGGCGTGCTCACCTCCTGCAACGGGTTTGTCTATAGCTCCGGGGCCGCGCTGCTCGACATCGACAAGCCATGGAAGGTGATCTACCGGACCGCGCCCTACATCATGTCGCCGCAGACGCTCTACGAGTGTGTTGGCGATGTCCCCAATGTGGCGTTCCCCTGCGCGGCGCTGACCGATGCGGCGACCGGCCGAATTGCATTCTACTACGGCTGTGCCGACACGGTGACCGGCCTCGCCTTTGCCCAGGTTGACGAGCTGCTCGATTTCGTTAAGAGCAACTCGGAGGTATAGACCGGCCGATTCAATCGCGATTGCGGCTCGTCTGGCCACCGGCCAGACGAGCCGCAATCATTAGGAGGCAGCGTGAAACTCTGTGGCGCACACTGGGCGAGCGGCGAACTGATAACCATCCACACCGCCGGCAGCAAGATCGAATCGATTGAGTGCGGGCAATCGCTTGGCTCGGTCGGCGGGCCCGAGTGGCGGCTTGCGCCGGGCCTGATCGATATTCAGGTGAACGGGTACGCTGGACGCGACTTCAACGAGGACAACGGCAGGGATTCCGGTTATCTTGAGTCGCGGTTTCGGCCGCTCTTCGACGAGCTCGCGCGCGCTGGCGTAACGTCCTTCTGCCCGACGGTGCTAACAGCAGCGCGGGGAGAAATCGAGGCCCGGCTTCGCTCGCTCGCGGGGCTTCTGGACGCACACCCGTCCCTGGGGCGTGCAGTGCCTGGTATCCACCTGGAGGGCCCCTATATCGCGAGCGAGGATGGTCCGCGGGGCGCGCATCCCGTGGCTCACGCGCGTAGCCCGGATTGGGACGAGTTTCAGCGCTTCCAGGAGGCGGCAGGTGGACGAATTCGAATCTGTACGCTCGCTCCGGAGCGGCCGGGGGCCATTGAATTCATCGAGCGCCTGGTCAATGCCGGTGTTGTAGCGGCGATAGGGCACACTGGAGCGACTCCCGCGCAGATTCGGGAGGCCGCCCGGGCCGGAGCGCGCTGCAGCACGCATCTCGGGAACGGCGCACACTCGGTGCTGCCCCGGCATCCCAACTACCTGTGGGAGCAGCTCGCTTGCGACGACATGATGGCTTCGGTAATCGCGGACGGGAACCACTTGCCGCCTGCCGTGCTGAAGTGCATGGCTAGAGCGAAGGGCGCGGACAGACTGATCCTTGTGAGCGATGCAGTGGCGCTCGGAGGGCTGCCGCCCGGCCTCTATAACGGGGGCCTGCATGAGGTTGAGCCCGGTGGCAGGATTACTCTCGCCGGCACTCCGTATCTCGCAGGCGCAGGGCATCTGATGGATACCTGCGTTGCGAATGCGGTTCGGTTTGGAGCGCTAAGCCAGGTGGAAGCGATCAACAGCGCGACGCGCAACCCGGCCCGGCTCCTCGGCCTGGAGGAGGCGAAGCGCCTGCGAAACGGCGGGGATGCGGACCTGATCCTCTTCCAGTGGCCGGAGAAAGGGCCGTTGCGGATCGGCCTCACCTTGCGCACTGGCAACGTGGTATGGCAGGGGCACGGCCTGACAGAATAGCGCCGCGCGTGCCAATAGAGTTACGAAGCGAGCGCCGCCTAGCGGTGGTGAAATGTGAGTGCCGCAGTGCTCAGCAGAGGGAGCACGCTGTCGGCGTAGGGATCGAGGTCCTCTCCGTTGATCACCGTGAAATCGTGCCCGTTCACCGTGGCGAACGCGAAGCCTCTGTGAACGTCCGGTGCGGCTCTCGGGCGGCCCACTTGCGGGACGGCATACCGGAAGCGCACGCGCGCCCATTTACGGCCGTTCACAATGCCGCTTTCACTCGGGCTCTCGGTCCACGCGGTCCCGTCGGCCTTCCGCTGAGCGAGATAGGCCGCCAGCAGCTCGGTCGGAGTCAGCGTTGCTCCGGGGCCACGGTCATCCGTGGATTCGACAATAGTGAGCTGGGGATAGCTGTCGCCGTGCCGGGCGCCCTGCCATATGTAGTCGCGCACCGTGCCCTGGTGCTGCATCGTATAGACGTAGTCTGGCGGAACGCGAATCGCGATAGAGCTGATGTGCGTTTCGTTGCCAAGTTGGCGAAGCAGCTTCGGATCGGGGCGCCACACCGGCGCCGACTTCGCCTTTGGCACGATCCGGGTGCCCGATCCTGGCTGCAGCGGTTTAGCAGGTGCGGAAAAACAGGGCCCTGACGCGAGCACCGCTGCCGTCAGAGTTACGAGAAGAACGCCAGTCTTAGCCATAGGTTCTTTCCTGAGCGACGGCCCTGCGGCGCGGCCACCCGGGTCGGGCGCTCAATCGGCAGGCGCGCTGGCCCGCGTAAGACGATCCCGGATCGCCATCCAGGAGTCTGAGTCGGGCGGCCGCTCGACAACAATCACGTCGACTCCCGCCGCATCGAGCGCGTGGAGGGCGATGTAGAGCATCGGCTCCCAATCCTCCGCGTTTCCCGGCAGGATCTGCTCCAGCGCATCCGCGCTCCCAGTCGAGGCGAGCTCCTGAGCGCCTGTCCCGCCCGCAGAGCAGATGATGCCGACCCTCTCGCCCCTCGCCCTCAGCTCTTCCATCCGCCTCTGAGGCTCTGCCGAGACCTCGAGGCGCGCTCTGGGAGCGTAGTGCCGCGACATCAGGCCCGGCGACCGCAGGGGGCCATCCGGCGCTCCGGTGGGGCCGAGCCGCTCGACGGGGCCGACTTCCTCCTGCAATCTCCCGATCGAGATCGGGCCCGGTCTCAGGAGCCGCGGGAGCGTGCCCGTAATGTCTACAATAGTCGACTCAACGCCGTTGTAGGCCGGTCCGCCATCGATGATGAACGGGATGCGGCCACCCAGGCTCTCCAGCACGTGTGCGGCGAGCGTAGGGGAGACGGAACCCGACAGGTTAGCGCTCGGTGCAGCAATGGGACGTCCGGAGGCCCGGATGAGAGCGTGCGCTACGGGATGCGAGGGCACGCGAAGGGCGACTGTCGGTCCGCCTGCCGTGACGATGTCGGGTATCAGTGCTCCGCGATGCGCGACCAGTGTCAGCGGCCCCGGCCAGAACGCCTCAGCAAGTCGGCGCGCCGCTGGGGGCCATAGTGCCGCAAGCGCCTCGGCGCTTGCGCTGGAATCCACGTGTACGATCAGGGGATTCTGCGGGGGACGCCCCTTCGCCTGGAAGATGGCGGCGACGGCTGTGGCATTCAGGGCGTCGGCCCCAAGGCCATAAACCGTCTCGGTCGGAAAAGCCACGAGCTCGCCGCGCTGGATCCGCCTTGCGCCCTCCTCGACCGCGAGGTCGAGCGCGTTCGGGTTATCGGACTGGGCCGCATCTCGAACAATTGTCTTCAAACTCTGGTCCCGCCTATACGTCCGCCCGGTTGGCGAAGATTCTACCCTTCACCCAGCGGAAATACAACCTCGACCGTCCCGCCGCCCTCTGGAGGGTTAAAGTAGCGGGTCGTTCCGCCGAGGTCCCAGCGGCTGGACCGCTCTATCAGCTCGAGGCCGATGTGGGCGGAACCTGTGGGCGTGAAGCCCTCGGGAAAACCGGGGCCCTCATTGTGCACGGTGAGCACGCAGCGATTGGCTCGCTCCCGCAACTCGATCGTGATCGCGCCTGCGCCGTGCTTGATGGCGTTTGAAACGAGCTCATTCATGACGACCGAAAGTGCAGTTCCCTGGCGAGTTGAGACGAACAGGTCATCCACCTTATAGTGGATCGGACGCCGACCTGCCACGTCCTGAACCATCGGCAGAAGCACATCGGCGATCATCGAAGCTGAGATCCGGTCGGCAATGCCATCCCGCCGCGCCTGGTGGGTCAGAATATCGTGGATGGCAGCCAGCGTACGGATGTGCTGCGCAAGTCGCCGCGTAGCATCCGGGGCCAATCCCCCGGTGGCCTCCTCGGCCTGCACTTCGATAAGCGCGGCAATGGTCTGAAGGCTGTTCTTCACGCGGTGGTGGGTCTCCTGCATCGCGCGCTGCAGGTTGTCGTTGAGCGCGGCGATCTCCGCTTCGCGCTGCTCGCGCCGGCCAAGCTCCTCGCGCGCCTCCTGAAAGAGGCGCATGTTCTCCACCGTGAGCCACGTTCGAGTGGCCACCGTCTCCAGAAGGCCGACGTCGCTGGGGTCCCATACCCCTGGTGCGGTGCGATGCGCTACGAGGCATGCGATGCACGTACCGCCGCGCATGCAGGGCACCATGACGCAGCTCCCGATCTGGTTGGGTCCATAGAATGTTCGGTAGTACCGGGCGGTAACCGGGTCGAAGCGAGTGTCGTCCGCAGTCATTGTCCGTCCGTCGCGAAGCGAGGAGACAAGCGCTTCGCCGCCGCGGTCGGCGAGCTTCACTTCGTGGCCAGTTACGCTTGGCGCATCGTTAACATATCCCGCCTGCGGGAGCATGGTTCCTTCGGCGAGGTCGATCTCGGCAAAGTGGCAGCGGCTTAGACCCAGATAGGCGCCGGCTGTCGAAGTCGCCGCTCGCACGACGGCATCGGGGTCCGTGAGAGGGCGGGTTACGCCATCGAGCGTGCTCAAAAAGGCAGTTGCGCGCTCCACCCGCTTCCTGCCATCGATATCCTGCTCGATGCCTTCATAGCTGACAGCAGCGTCATTCGCATCCCGCAGTATTCGGCCCCTGGCGTAGATCCAGTGGACGGAGCCATCCGGCCAGACTACCCTGTACTCGAGCCCTTCATCCTCCTTGTCGAAGTGCAGTCGCTCGATCCTGCTGAGCATAGCGTCCGAGTCATCTGGATGAATAATGCGCAGAAATGCTGCGATATCGTGGGCGGTCGTTGCGCCTAACCCGTAAAGGCGGGAGGTGGTCTCGGACCATTCGAACTGATCCGACCGGAGGTCCCAATGCGTTGTGCCGAGACCCGCTCCCGTCAGCACGAACTGCAGCCGCTCCTCCGTGCGCTGCAGCGCGTTCTGCACTCGCTTGCGCTCGCTCAGGTCGATCACCAGCGCAATGGTGGTCGGCGGGTCGGCGCTCAGCAGTGCGCGGGCCAGCAGAATAGGAATTCGCGAGCCGTTCTTGCGAATGTACTCCTTCTCCATTACCGCGGAGCCATTTTCGAGGAGCTGCTTCTGAAACTCAGGGGCGAGGTCGGCGTACTCAGGCGCGGTGAGCTTGTCCCACCGCAGCAGACCGGCATCGACGTCCGCTTCCTCGTATCCCACCATGTCGAGGAATGCGCGATTGGCTTCGATAATCTTGCCATCCG
>JBBRJW010000045.1:0-9630 GCA_038218705.1 Chthonomonadales bacterium
CCGCGCCCGGATCGGCTGCAAGCGCCTGCGACGCAGCCATGGCGCCCCGCCCCCCGCACCCGATCAGGCCGACCCGAAGCCGGTCTGTCCCCGCGCCGTAAGCAAACGCTCCCGTAGCAAGGAGTGCTGCGCTCGCCGCAGTAGACTGCAGAAATGCCCGCCGATTCGGCTCAGAATCCCGATTTACTGGATGGCTCATGGTCGTTCTCTCCTCTCGCGTCAGCGCTCCCGGACTACCCGGAAGCCGATAAAATGGCCGTCCGAAAGCCACCAGCGGCTCTTCGGAAGCTGCGGATCGGTCTCCTGCCACGCAGGCGTCTGCTTCTTGCGGAGCGTGGGCGACACCGCCGCGGCAGGATCGTCGAAAGCCCCTCCACTGAGAAGCGAATTCCCGTCGGCGACGGAGACCCACTCCCCGACGTTACCAAGCATATCGTAGAGTCCCCAGGCGTTGGGGAGCTTTCGCCCAACCGGCTGGGTCTTGCGATCGCTGTTTTCGGCAGTCCACGCGAAGGGCGCAAGCTTCCCTCCGGCAGGCACGGCTCTGCCGGCGCGGCAGGCCACTTCCCACTCCTCCGCCGTCGGCAGCCGGTATGTATGGCCCGTTACACTAGAGAGCCATCGGCAGAACATGCGCGCGGAGAGAATGGAGACATTGATGGCGGGATAGCCATGGTGCCCCCAGCCCAGGTCTGGAAGGATATACGATCTGCTCGGGCGAGCGATGGCGTCTGCGCCATAGCGAGTTTGATCATAGGCTACCGATGGTGGACCGCTCGCCAAAAAGACGTCGAAGGCCTCCCAGGTTGTCTCTGTGGTGGCGATCCAGTAGGATTTCAGCTCCGGGTGCGCCGCCGACTTCGGCTGTACCGGGACTTCGACCAGGTCGATCTTCACCACCGAGCCCGGCAGCGTTTCAGAGGCGCGAGGGAGGGCCTGCACCGCGCGCGGCGCAGCGGCCACCCGCCGATAAGCCGGCGCCTGGCGCGGGCGAGCACGCGGCCCGCTGTGTGCCGCGAGGGGTAGACTGAAGGTTATCAGCAGCATCGCGGAGGAAAAAATGCGATTCAAAAGTCTCATCTCCTTGCTGGTTCCCCTGGCGATTCTCGCGGCAGCGTCCCCGGGACGCGCCACCGCAGGCCAGCTGCTCCGTTTCGAGTATGTGGAGTACCACATGGGCAGCGATGTCCGAATCGTTGTCTACGCGCCGAGTCGGCCTGTTGCCGAGCACGCGGTTGCGGCAGCCTTCGAGCGGTTCGCCGCGCTCGACACCTGCATGAGCGACTATCGCCCCGACAGCGAGCTGATGCGCTGCTGCGCACGCGCCGGCGGGCCGGCGACTCCCATCAGCGCCGACCTGAGCCGCGTTCTGGCGCGCGCTCAGGAGCTCGCCGCCATGAGTCAGGGCGCTTTCGACATTACTTGCGGGCCGCTGATCCGCATCTGGCGTGCAGCGCGCAAGAGCCACGAGCTTCCGGGGCGGGACGCGCTGCACAAGGCGGTCGCCGTCTGCGGATATCGCAACGTCGCCTTCCACTCGAAGGCACGAACCCTGCGGCTCGTGCTGCCAGGAATGCAGCTCGATCTGGGCGGCATCGGCAAGGGCTATGCCGCCGACTGCGTCCAGGCAGTACTGCGCCAGGCTGGCATCGGGCGCGCGCTGGTTGAGGCGGGCGGCGATATTGTGGTGAGCGGGCCGCCTCCAGGCACGCGCGGATGGAGAATCTCCACACCGAACGCAGCTTCTGACGGGGCGCCTGCGACCCTCACGCTCGCGAACTGCGCCATCTCAACCTCCGGCGACACAGAGCAGTTCGTTGAAATCGGCGGGGCCCGCTACTCCCACATCGTCGACCCCCGTACCGGGCAGGCGCTCACCACGCGGTTCGCCGTAACCGTGGTGGGCCGCGACGGGCTCACAACCGACGGGCTCTCGACCGCGATCAGCGTGCTGGGCGAACGCGATGGCCGGGCCCTCGCGGCTCGCTTTCCCAAAACCACCGTCTACTGCCGATCGGTTCCCTGATGGTGGATGGGAGTTCGCCTCGGCGCGGCCGAAATCCTTTTCGCGGAGCCTCGATCCCCGGGATACCTGCGCCAAGGGCCATGGGATCCGGAACGGTCGGCCCGGACCGAAGCCCTCAGCGTGAAACTGTCCGTGTGGTATGGAGCGAGGCAGGCCCTTAGCACTCACGCTGCAATCAGTTGGTGCGCGAAGCGTGTCGCAGAAACGCCTGTACCGTGCGCATCCACTCGTCTGCCATCAGCTGGTGGCCGGAGTAAGTTGGATGGACGCTGTCCCAGATCCAGTAGGCGGAAGGAGCGCGCTTGCAGGCATCGTCAAACACCTTTTGAAATTGTACGAACACCGCGTGATGCTTTTGCGCCAGCTTTGCCACGATCCTCTGCCGTGCCCGCATACTGGGCGAGACGTGATCTCCGCTGCTCCTTTCGGAGCCGAGCGGGAGTGAAAACGGTTCGCAGAGCACCAGTACGCAGCGCGAGTTCGCTCTCAATGTGTCGACAATCAGATTCTCGTATGTCTGTTCATATCGGTCGAGTTGTTCGGCGTCCCCTGCCGGGTCGTTTACGCCAATGAGAATGCTGAGGATATCCGGCTTGAGATTCAGTGTGTCCTCCTGCCAGCGCGCCTTCAGATCGACTACCGTGTTACCGCTGATACCCCGGTTGAGAAACACATAGCTCCGTTCAGGAAAGCTCGCGCCATACTTCGCCGCGATCAGAAATGCGTACCCGTGCCCCAGTATATGATTGGGGTCCATGCTGCGTCCTCTGTTGCCATCCGTAATCGAGTCGCCCTGAAACAGAATTCGCGCGCCCATGGCGAAGGCGGCCACAGGCTTCGGGGAGACAGCGGAGGACTCCTGGGCCGAAGCGGAGGCAGCGAGAGCTGCGCTCAGGCACGAAAGGAGCAAAACTGTATGCCGAACAGTGAAATGGATCATGGATAGCCTGCTCCACGGGTTGCTGGGTCCCCAGGTTTGCTTGCCTACTTCGCCAATGCATCGGCCTTTCCCTCTCGTCTCGGTACCACTAACATCGCCACCAGAGAGTCATTACAAGTCCGAGTTCAGAGGCAGCTAAAGCGTAGACGACCGTGCGAAAAATGCGGATGGTTCGCGCGGAAGAGGAAATGCGCGTGACTGTGAGGAAACTAGCCGGGATAACGCGGGATCGATTCCGCGCCCGAATTACGATCCCTCCGAAAGAGAGGAACCTCTATGAATCTCGCATCTCTAATGCTTACCGCCGCAGCCCTGGCGATGGCGCTCCCAATGCGCTCGCCGGCTGGCGAGCTCGCAAAGCGCAACGACCGCGCCTCCGAGAAGGCCGGGGTGAAACTCTCTCTGCAGTGCTACACGCTCCGCGATCTCACCTTCTTCGAGACGGTCGACCGGGCCGCATCGATGGGTATCCGCTACCTGGAGATCTACCCGGGCCAGAAGCTGAAGCCCGGCTCCGACGTACAGGTAAACCGCGGAATGAACGACGACACGATTGCGCAGATCAAGCAGAAGCTCGCCGACGCTGGCGGCCTGAAGCTGGTGGCGTACGGCGTCGACGGCGTTCCGACGGACGAAGCCGAGGCCCGCAAAGAGTTTGACTGGGCGAAGAAGATGGGCATCAGCGTCCTCGTGACCGAGACGACCCCCACCACCGTGCACGACAAGCTCTGCACGGAATACAACATCCGCATGGCTCTGCACAACCATCCGCAGAGCTGGCCGCCCGAGCAGGTCCTCGCCGCCTGCGCCGGCCACGTGAAGCTGATCGGCTCCTGCTCCGATACGGGCCACTGGATGCGACGTGGCCTCAACCCCGTGGAGCAGATGAAGAAGCTTCAGGGCCGAATCGAGCACCTACATTTCAAGGACCTGAACGCGGCCACCGGCGACGCCCACGATGTGCCGTGGGGCACCGGACAGAGCGATGTCCCCGCGATGCTCGCGGAGTTAAAGCGCCAGGGTTTCAAGGGCTATCTCTCGATAGAGTACGAGGTCGGATCCGTCGACGACCTGATGCACAACCTCCCACTCTGCGTGGCCTACTTTGACAAGACCATGGCAACGCTCTACAAATAGTGCCTTCGCTGTGCCCTAGTCGCTTGAATGGCCCTGCATCGCGCTCCGGCGCGATGCAGGGCCATTCGGGTTTTGCGCGCACCGCTGTGGGGCGATCACAGGAAATACGACCACGGCCGGCAAGACAATTTATACTGGCTGCTAATTTCGAAATGTAACAGGATTCTCTCCGCGGGCGGCGAACAGGGAGTTGTGCCCCTGGATCACACCCTCGGAAACTGGCCACTCGCACGCTTAACGGCCCTGGTGATTGGCAATTGCGCTCATCAAACCAAACGCCATCCTCGCCCCGGGCTATTCTGGGCGAGACCTTACCAATAGGCTCGTGCCGCCTGCACGGCAAGCCATCCGCCGGATGAACCAGCGGTGTGCTCCCAATGGTACAAAGGAGAGCCGATGCCTCCCCCGAAATCAAGCCTGGATGAGCTGGCGCTGCGCGGCAAGCGAATCTGTGTGGTGCAGGACGACCACGTAAGCGAGGGAATCCTCCGCGTGCATCTGCTCAGAATGCTCTCCCGGGCCGGGGTCGCCCTGGTGGGAGTAGCCGCCAATGGCCCCGATGCGATCGAGATGGTGGTGGCCGAGAACCCCGACCTGGTCCTGATCGACGCCGATTTGCGCGGGGCCCTACGACGGCGTTGAGTTGGCGCGCCGCATTCTCGACGTCGCCTCGCCAGGCATGGTCGTGACCCCCTACCGCCTCGACGAGCCACTCCGCGAGCGCCTCGCCGCCATCGGGGTCACGGTATGCGTGACCTATCCCTTCACTTCCGAAGAGATGCTGCCCGCGCTGGCGAAATCGCTCGAGGAGACCGCGCGGCCGCGCTCCTCCGAGAAGCCCGACGCCTCCTGACGCTCATGGTCTAATGGAGCCGCTCGAACTCCAGCTTGCCGGCCTTCACAATCGGGTCGTGCGTGCCATCCGTCAGCTGGAGCGTAAGATTCTCCGTGCCATCGCCAGGCTTCCAGAAATACCGAACGTCCCAGTTCTGCTGTTTCGTGATCGGGCCGGGCACAAAGTAGATGCGGAGCTTCCCCTCGTCCTCGTTCCAGTGGAGCGGATAGACGGCGCCTCCTGGGCCGGTCAGGGCGCCGGAGCGGTCCGGGTTGAACCGGTAGGTCCATGCGCCAACGGCTGCGCCAGCCGGCGAGCTCCGCGAGAGCCGCCACGTGCCCAGATACTCCCGACTGCCGGCGCAGCCATGCGCCAACACTGCGAACAGCACTACCCCAATGGTCAGATGTCTCATAGTGTTTGCTCCTGGCTCGATTATGGGAACATCCATGCGGTTCCGTCAAGTAGGCAGGTTTTCGGGCCGGCGCGGCAGAACCTACCGGCGAGCCATAAACGCCACCGGGAGACACTTCCAGTATGCCTGAACCGCAATTTTTCACTTCCTCCGAGCCGATCGATCCGAACCGCGTGCCCCAGAAGCGCCTCGCCAGCGGAGCGCAGATACCGATGATCGGCCTCGGCACCTTCGGGTCCGATCGCTACACGGGCGAGCAGGTCGCAGAGGCCGTCGTCGGCGCAGCCGAGGCAGGCTATCGGCACTTCGACTGTGCCGCCGTCTACGGCAACGAGCACCTTATCGGCCCGGCGCTTCAGCGCGTGGTGGCCGCCGGCGTACCCCGTGAACAGCTCTGGATCAATTCCAAGCTCTGGAACAACAGGCACTCCCCGGAGGACGTTGGGCCCGCATGCGAAAAGAGTCTGCGCGACCTGAAGCTCGACTACCTCGACCTCTACTTTGTCCATTGGCCCTTTCCCAACTTCCATGCGCCGGGCGTTGACGTGAGCGCCCGCGATCCCCACGCGAAGCCTTATATCCACGAGCGCTTCATGGCAACGTGGCGCGAAATGGAAAAGCTCGTCGACCGGGGGCTGGTGCGGCATATCGGCACCTCCAACGTCACCATCCCGAAGCTCAAGCTGATTCTCCGGGACGCGCGCATTCGGCCCGCAGTCAACGAGATGGAGCTCCATCCTCACTTCCAGCAGCCTGAGCTATTTCAATATGTGCTGGATGAGGGAATCGTGCCGATCGGCTATTCTCCGCTCGGCTCGCCAAGCCGCCCGGAGCGGGATCGAACTCCCGATGACACCGTCGACCTGCAGGATCCGGTCATCGTGGCGATCGCCCGGCAGCGAGGCGTGCATCCGGCCTCGGTCTGTATCAAGTGGGCCACTCAGCGCGGCCAGATTCCGATCCCCTTTTCGGTGAAGCCATCGCAGTACATCGCCAGCCTGCAGGCTGCGGTGAGCGAGCCGCTCACGGAAGACGAGATGCAGGATATCACCACGATCGACCGGGACAACCGCCTCATCAAGGGCCACGTGTTCCTCTGGAAAGAGGGGCAGACCTGGGAGGCGCTGTGGGACCAGAATGGCGAGATTACACCGGCGTAGCCGGGAAGCGATCCAGATGAGGGAGATTGAACGATGACAGCAGCGGTTTCTACCATGCGGGGCGTAGTCCTGCCCGGCAACAGCACGGTTGAGTTTCGAGAGTTCACGGTGCCCGAGCCCGGCCATGGCCAGGTGCTCGTGCGCATGAAGGCTAGCTCGATCTGTGGAAGCGATATTCGCGCCATCTACCGGGCCCACCTTGGCAAGGGGCCGGAGGGGTACCAGCCCGGCACCGTGGCGGGCCACGAGCCGTGCGGCCAGATCGAAAAGGTTGGCCCCGGCTGCAAGAGCTTCCAGGCCGGCGACCGTGTGGTTCTCTACCATATCAGCGGCTGCGGCGTCTGTGACGACTGCAAGCAGGGCTACATGATCTCCTGCTCCAGCGATTTTCGGGCCGCATACGGCTGGCAGCGCAACGGCGGCCACGCCCAGTACCTGCTCGCCGAGGAGAACACCTGCGTTCGCCTGCCCGACAACCTCACCTACGTGGATGGCGCGCTGGTGGCATGCGGCTTCGGCACCGCCTGGGAGGCGCTCACACGCATCAAGGTCGATGGTCGGGATCGCCTGCTGGTTACGGGGCTCGGGCCGGTCGGCCTGGCGGCAGCCATGCTCGGCAAGGCGCTCGGCGCGCGCGAGGTGATTGGCGTGGACACGAGCGACGACCGCATCTCACTCGCCACGAGCCTCGGCCTCATCGACCATGGCATTAAGAGCGATTCCGCCGCCCTGGACCAGATTCTGGCGCTGACCGGCGGCAAGGGCTGCGAAGCGAGTGTCGACTGCTCCGGTGCGGCACCCGCGCGCAAGCTCGCGCTGCAGGGGACACGCCATTGGGGACGGTGCGCTTTTGTTGGAGAGGGCAGCGACGTGCAGTTCGACGTCTCTCCGCTGCTCATCCACCCACAGATCACGCTCTTCGGCTCCTGGGTCACCAGCCTGCAGCACATGGAGGAGCTGGTCGAGCGGCTCTCTCGCTGGAATCTCCACCCCGAGGTAACGGTGACCCATCGCTTCTCGCTCGAGCAGGCCTCGGAGGCCTATCAGATCGCTGACGCAGGCCAGTCCGGTAAGGTCGTCATCACATTCGACTAATCGCACGGCTTACGCGAGTCTCAAACGGCCCCGGCAGCAAGTGCTGCCGGGGCCGTTTGAGATCGGAACCAATCGGGATCTAGTACTGGTTAGAAAGGCCCTGAAGACCAGTAATACCGTCCGCGAACGGCTTATCGCAGTTGATGTCGCGATGGGCGCAGCCGTTATCGGAATCAAACGCTCCAAGCATGTTGACTGGCGTCAGCAGGGCGACGGGCTTGAGCGACTTCACATGGCCGTCACAAAAGAGGACGTTCATGCTGCCGGTGTGGCCAGCAAAGCCCTGGTCCCAGTTGCCAGTGGTCCACCACGATGAGCCATAGTCATTCCACGTCTGGCCTTTCTGCTCCATCACCATCACTTTATTTGCGGTCGCGCTCACGGATGCCAGGGTCTGCGGTGCCGGGTCGTCGTTGTCATTACCCAGGCGGGCATTATAAGCGTAACCTGCCTTAATTGTCGCGCTGCCTCCCATAGTGTTTGTATTCGGGTTGGAGGGGCACTTGAAGACCTGGATGCTCTTCATATAGGGCTGCACCATCTCGGCCCAGGCGAGATTGGTGTTGAACGAGAGTCGCCGCGGATAAGTCTCGTCAAAATCCTGAACGTACTGAAGGATCGCGAGGCCGATCTGCTTCTCATTGGACTGGCAGCTCGCCTGGCGCGCCTTTTCGCGGGCCTTGGCGAAAACCGGGAAGAGGATTGCCGCAAGAATGGCAATGATAGCAATAACAACCAATAGCTCAATCAGTGTAAATGCTCGCCTTTTCAAGGGAGCCTCCTTCTTTGGGTCAGGCGGCCCAATAAGGTGAACGCCTGGCCGGGCGGATTATACCACCGCGTGAAATTGGTGGCCTGCCTTTACCTGCTGCTTTGTGATGCAGGCTTGCCACCTGCGATAAGTTTACCACTCGCTCGCGAGATTCCTGCACACCCCCACTTATATTTATACCTGTCTGGCACCGTAATGTCGAACTGATGTTCCACCGGCGCAACCATAGACTGCCTTATGCGCCGAACCACGGATTGTACTCTGGCACAGTGTGCTTCAGTCTGCCGGCGAACTCGCGACCACATCGCATGTGAAGGCCGTCACGCAGCTCTGGCCTACCCCCATTGGCCGCGTTCCAAAGCTTGAATGGCCCTGGCAGCACTTGCTGCCGGGGCCATTCATGCCTGGTAGGCACCAGTCTATTGGAAGTTGGTCTCGACTGCCTGCAGCCAGCCGACGATGTTGGAGCCGGTAGTAGTTGGAGGCGACTGGTCCATCGCCCACATGTTGGCCGGGTTGGTGTTGTTCGCCCGATCCACCGTGTTCGTCGGCTTCAGGGACTTGGCATGCCCGTCGCCCATCAGGAAGTTCGCGCGACCGGTATGAATGGGAGCAAGAGATGCCCACGGCACCGAGCTGTCAAAGCCGCCGGGGCTCTCACCCCAGGGTTGCAGGGTCTCCGTGACCAGGATCAGGCCCGCCGGCGCATTCATCTGCGCGAGCGTGCGGCCCCCGTTCGCAGGCATGGGGGTCTGTCCGCCGTTCGGGCAGATACGCGTGGAGTCATCCTCACCGTTAACCGCATAGGAGATAGGCATTGTTCCGTCGAGCGCCAGATTCGATTTGTGCCCATTCGACGGGCAAGCGTAGATCTGCGAGCTCTTAATGTAGGGCTGGGTGATGACGCGCCAGGACTGAGCCTCGACATTCATGAAGCGCCCTGGGAACATCTCGTCGTAGTCCTGAACATACTGAAGGATACCAAGGCCGATCTGCTTCTCGTTCGAGAGGCAGGAGGTCTGCCGGGCCTTTTCGCGAGCCTTCGCGAACACAGGGAACAGGATTGCCGCGAGGATCGCAATGATGGCAATAACAACCAGCAGCTCAATCCCCTACGTGTCAATATGGAGTGAGACAATCCACTACGGTTAAACCACTGCGTTGCGGGCGGGAAGGAATGTATTCATGTCTCACTCTCTGGATGCCTCTGCAGTCGAAACCGAGGCATCGCGCTCCACCGAGGTAACTCT
>JBBRJW010000046.1:0-9589 GCA_038218705.1 Chthonomonadales bacterium
CAGGTTCCAGCCATGACACCAGAGTATTTCTCGATGAGACCCTGTACTGCCATTGGATCTTCGATCTCTTCGAGGAATGCAGCGACTGCCTCCGCCACGCCCTCTGAACCATCCCAGGAGCGTGTGTGGAGCGCGCGGGAAACATGGGCCAACAGTTCTTCGAGGGCTGCTACATTGTCTCGCGCATCCTCCGCGCCAGTTTCATGACAAAAAGACTCCTCTCGAAGTTGGGCCACTCCCTCACGTAATCCATTAAGCACGTCCAGCAAAACTTCGTCTGTGTTGGTAACGGTGTCTATTGCCGCCGCCTTAGCGATGCCCTCTGGCACTTGTATCCTCAGCATTCTACCGATGCCAGATAGAAACTTCATAAGTCGGCGCGCCTGAAAAGCCCCATCATCCAGGAACGCTTCTGGCGTAAGGCGCTGGCTGTCCAGCAGTTTCTCCATCTGTTTTGTAAGGATCGCCTGTTCCTCGCCACCATCATCTCTCGTCTCCGAGGATGGCCTGCGAAATGCGATGAGCGCATGACGCAACCCCTCGGTAAGCTCCGCGGGTAGTACACCCAAAGTCCGATTGAGAATGTCGTTGAGAAGGAGCGCAACTGAATCTCGCCCACCACGAACGTTTCGCCATTGGTCAATCAAACCGTCAACGTCTCGGGCAAGTGTCAACGCTGGGCGTCCGCCGAGCGACTCGAGTATCTCCTTACAGTGGCTTTGTTTCCCCTCGATCCAGTCCCACGATCCGCGCTCGCGGATCTCTCTCGCGTCTCCCCGGCGCCCTCCGACCCGATTGGACGGCAGCCCCGCAATGTCGATCCCCTGAACGGCGTTGTCGACCGCATCGTGCTGGTAGCTCGTTATCAGAATCGCCGCCGTCTTCCCGCGCTTCTCCCGCTGATGCTCCGCCAGTCGCGTGATGATGGCGCGAATTACGCTGGTCTTTCCAGTACCTGGAGGCCCCTGTATAAGAGCTAAATCGGGACTGTTGAGAGCCACCGAGAGCGCATCTATCTGGCTGTGAGTCGCCTGATGACCCCCCATCGCTTGACGTGCTGCAACGGAGAGGGGCTCCACTGCCACCCGCTCGTATTGCGGCGCCTTCCCAAACTCAAGCAGGAGAGGCACTGTTGGAAGCGGATTCACACCCGTCTGAATCCGCTGAAGCGCCAGGTTTCGTCGCTGAAGCCTGATTACGTCGCCGCGGAGCGACCGAAATAGGAAACCTCTGGTTGGAGGGTCGGATTCCACCCCGTATTCCAACAACCGCGTCACCTGAATCCGGTTTGTTGCCCCCTGCACACGATAGGGCTTTCCCAGGAATATCGCGCTATCTGTTAGAAAGTAATCGTCCGACACATCGTGCTGAAACCGGTCCGATGATGCCTCCAACTCGATACCTTCCGCAAATAGCCCTTGGGGAGCGGCCTCGGAAAGCTCGAATACATAAGTCACATCTTCGGCCCGTACGCGGCGATCGCACCGCGTGTATTCGAGACACCCGAGTTTTAGGGCCTCGTCCCGGTGAATGTACCGTTCAAGATCGTTATAGATTCCCCATATTGCAAGGTACTCGGTGTGTTCCGTAAGCGCCTCACGGAGCCGCGCCATTGCTCTGCCAGCGGCTTCGCTCAGTCCGTAAAAAGCAAACTTTATCGAACCGCGTAGCAGCGTAACGGGGGTTGTCTCGCCGATCTGCTGACGTCTTCGGTTCGGTGCTAGGCGTACACACCGCAGATCATCATAAGCGTCGGTACGTACGTCACATACCCAGTTTGGGCTGAGCAACTGATACTGGCCTTCGGTGCCCATGCGGGCGAATGCCATATCCTCTAGAAGGAACTCTTCGGTAAGAAATTCTAGTTCCCGTTTCCGCGCGTTGGGCGGTAAGCTCTCAAGGATGGCGTCATCGACCTTCAATACCAGCGGGTCGTCCGGGACAAAGGGAAGCGATTTGGGGCAGATAAGGGTCTGTAAAGTCAAAGTAGAGGCGTCCGCTCTCAGCACCCAGCATATGCAACGGCCGTGGGCCTTACTTACCTCTTCCACTAACTCAACCGCTGTCGACCCCAGAGGCTCGGCGCGGATCATTCTTGCACCCGATAGCGTGACCGTTAGCGCACCGCCCTCCTTGCTATAGCCTATTGTAACCAGACGCTTCTCATCCTCGGCAGTAGCATTCGCCAACACGGTCGCGAAGGTCCCGATGAGCTGACGCCCCCACGTGATATCGTTGATGTTCATTCTTTTGGCGCCTGCTTTGCACTTGTGACATGGAGTTGCGCGCAGCGAACAGCTACACCTTCTGTCAGATAACCAAAGTAGAGAACCGTCTCGTGCTGCAATGCGGCTGATTTTCCAGATGGAATCGAGATCAATGTCGATCCTGCAGCCCGCCGATAGAGGAGCTCCGGCATCCCTTGATTCCGAACTGATATGTCGCCTGTCGTAGTGTCCCAGGAGAAACTGGCGGTTCCACATCCCCCGTGTTGTTCTTCCAAAGCAGTTCGGACGAAATGCCGGGCCACAATTTCCGTCTCGCCAGGTCGCAACACCAGGGATCCCACTTTCCGATATATCCGGCCTCCGCCACGTTCAACCACGTCCTGAAGGATGAGTGCAGGCGGAAATGTTCCAATCTCATCACACCAGGGACATGCGCACGCACCTGAGCCGGAAGCATGTCTGCGTGGATAAAAGGTGGCCCCACATACGGAGCAAGATGTAGTGTTGTCTGCAGCCGCAAGACACGCATCTTCCCACTCTCCTGGTGTCGGCCGGCGTCCCCGAGCATTAACCCCCTCTACAAACGCCTTATTGAATAGTTCGGCCAACTTCGTCGTGCACACTGACTCAACGGGAAGAACATGCGTCGAGCGGTTTGATACATTCTCGGGGTGGTCAATATAAGGAAGCTCTCCGCAGTACGCGTTCTCTTCTGCATCCGGGGCGGAAGCAAGTACGGCATCGCCCAAAAACGGATGGTTGAGCCGCAGTAATTGAAATATCAGTACCGCCAAAGAGAATGTGTCCGTCAGAGAATCTGGCTGATGGCTTCCCCGCAAGACCTCTGGCGCGATATATCTAGGTGTGCCCAATACCAAAGCCTCTGCCTTGCCGGAAACGGAAATGTTATCGGGATCAATGAGAACCAAAGACACTATTCGAGGATCCCGAGCGACGAGGATGTTCGTGTCCGACAAGTCGCAATAGGCCAGACCAGCCAGATGGAGCAAGCGAAAGGATGCGGCAAGCTGGGCGGCAAGTAGGAGCCGACGTCGAAGTCCGCCGGTCGAGGCGTTGTACCATTCCCCAACAGAATCCAGCTTCATAGGACGCAACAACAGCGTCAGCGATTGATGTCCGCGAACTCGCCGCATCACGTAGCCTAACTGGGGAGACGCGAGAGTGGCTACCGGTAGTGCTAGGCGAGAATTCTCGGGAATCTGGCGGTTACACAACCATCGGAATCGACGCGATAGTTCAGCACGCCGAATGGAGTCAGTCGCTGTGACGATCTTGACGATGTAATCCCCGCTCTCTTCCTCATACGCAACCCCCTGGGCGCCTTGTCCGACCACGCGCGTCAATATGTATGGATGTCCCTGAGTATCGAAAACGGTAAGCTTGTCCGTCGCGTTGTGTGGCATCAAACATTGCTCCCTCTCTAAAGAACAAGTTCGCCATCCGCGAATTGGTCGAGCCCTGTCAACACCGGCAAATTCGGATTTCGGCTAACGGAGCGTGAAGCAATGGACATTGTCACCCAATTGAAGAATCGCTCGATCCCGCGACTATCTTGGGCACGAATAACTGGTACGCCGGGGGTGTTCACAAAAGCCTGAAGTATGTCAAAGTCTGCATCCTCACCAATCCCCATCGCCAACCGGACCGTCTTGCCCGCGCGTGTAGAGATGTGCAAAGCCTTCAATGCTGGCCACCCAAGTAGATCTTCACGCTTAGCTTCTCCAGATTCAACTTTCTGTTTGATTTCTTTGGGCAAGTCCGTGGGTATGCCATCGCTCACTAAAATCACCGTTGGGGTGAACGCCCTGGCCGGGATCATAGCATCTCGCTCAATCATGTCGCGAATGCAGTCCAGAGCTGCCCCCATTCGTGTAGAACCTGCAGCTGCTAATTCTGGAATTTCTAGATCGTCTACGGCCGTCAATTCACTCACAACAGTTACTGAGGCACCAAAAGTAATGACCGCTACCTCGATTTTGCCTCGTAGGTCTTGAACTGTGCGTAGCGAGGAGATCATTTCCCGAAGTGCTGAGTTAAGCGTTTGGATCTTTTCGCCGGTCATGCTACCGCTCACATCAGCAAGCACGAATACCGGCATAGGGCGAGGCTCTGCAACCTGGAAATTGTTCAAGTTCATGATTGATTCCACCGGTGTTTTCGATCTGTTTGGGTTTAGTGTAAAGCTGTGGGAAGCGGACAGACGTCTTCGAACTGCTCCTCGAATACAATTACAATCTGTTCCGAATCGGACATGGGCACAAACCAAGTTCTTCAGTTCGATATTGATCCAACTAATTTCTTCTACTTCTTCTACTTTTTTCGAGGAAATTCCTGTCGTTTGGGGCTTTTGTTGTGATTCCATACCGGAACGCTACTTGAGATACAAGAGCGAACTGGGCACTGAGTCACAATTACCCCATGTGGAACAACGCAGCAATCAGCTTCGCGCTAATTTGCGACGTAGCGATTAAACGCAAATCTGAAATTTGTTTACAACATCGCATAAAGGCAATTAGAGATCAGCCTCGCCAACTACTTCGGTATTGGCGGGGCCGATTTTCTTTGTGTTCGGCTTAGCGGCACGGAGGGTTAACCCTTTACGGCGCCGACGGTAATGCCTTTGGTCAGTTTCTCCTGGAGGACGAGATAGACGAAGAGGGTTGGGAGCATGGCGATGACGAGGCCGGCGAAGAGCAGGCCGAAATCGCTCTTGTATTGGGCCTGGATGCTGATGCTGGCGAGCCCGAGGGGCAGGGTCTTGAGCCGGTCGCTGGTGAGGAAGACGAGGCCGAAGAGGTACTCGTTCCAGAGGCCCAGGAAGTTGAAGATCGCCACGGTAACCAGGCCGGGACGGGCCAGCGGCATCATCACCTGGAAAAAGGTGCGATACTCGCTGGCGCCGTCCATCATCGCGGCCTCGCGCACCTCGTTCGGCAGCGTTCGGAAGACGCCGGTGAGCGTAAAGACCGTAAACGGCAGGCTGGCCGCGACGTAGATGAGGATGAGACCGAAGTGTGAATCGTGCAGGGAGATGGTCAGGTCGCCCCAGCCGAGCGCGTGGACCGGCGGCGCGAGCCAGCGTGTCAGCGTCTCGCCTATCTCCGAGAATTCGAAAAACAGCGGGATGAGGATCAGCTGCATCGGGATCAGTAGGCCGCTCAGAAACAGCGTTTGAAAGACGGCCCGCCCGCGGAACTCGAAGCGCGCCAGCACATAGGCGGCCATGCTTCCCAGCAGCAGCGTGAGCGCCAGGCTGATCGCGACCACTTTCAGGCTATTGAGAAAGTAGAGGCTGAAATGGCTGCCGGTCCATGCGTTCGTGTAGTTAGCGATGAGCGTGGCCGCGCCGGCTCGCCCAGGCCGGGTGATCGCTTCGGGCAGGCCGAGCGGGTTCCGATAGAACTCTTGCGTGCTCTTTCCACTGGTGTAGAAAAGCCAGCAAAGCGGAAATACCACCGCCGCCAGATAGACCGACAGTACCAGATATTTGAGAGTCGCGGCGATTTTGCTCAATACTCCAGCCTCTCCCGCCGCAGCAGCCGGAACGACACCAGCGTTGCCGCCAGCACCAGCACGAACAGCAGTACGGCGATAGCCGAGCCGTACCCAACGTTGTACTCTTCGAAGACCTTCGAATACATCAGCGTGGACATTACATGCGTGTCGGTAGTGGGACGGCCATTTTCCATCAGCCAGATGACGTCGAATACCTTCAGGCCGCCGATGATAAGAAAGATGATGCCCGTCGTGAGTACGTCCCACATCATCGGCAGCGTGATCGAGAAGAAGAGCCGGGTCGGGCTGGCTCCGTCGAGGCGGGCGGCCTCGTAGAACGATTCCGGGATGTTCTCCATCGCGGCCAGGAAGAGCACCATGTAGAATCCGGTGCCTGCCCAGACCAGCATAGGGACCAGAGCCCACATCAGGTGGTTATGATCCGCGAAAGCGATCGGCTCGGAGCGATGGGCGATCGACCGCAGCAGACCGTTGAGCAGTCCCGCCTGCGAAGTGCTGTAGATCAATATCCAGAGCAGCGCCACGGCCACCGAGCTGATGACGTTCGGAAAAAAGAACGCGATACGAAACAGCCGCGCCCCGCGAATTCGCTGGTGGATACTGTAGGCGAAGAAGAGCGCCAGCGCCAGGATGATCGGGCCGGGCACGAACATAAGGAACAGGTTGTTGCCGAGCGCCTTCGGGAACCCGGCTTCCGGCGAGAGCGCCAGCGAGAAGTTCTTCAGTCCTACCCATACCGGCCTGCCCAGGCCGTCCCAGCGCGTCAGGCTATAACGCAGGGCGTTGAAGGCCGGCAGGAGCACGAACAGCGCATACAGGATGAACGGCGGGCCGAGAAAGCTGAGGATGAAGAGGTTTTGCTGCCTGCGTTTCATAGCGCGGGGACGCCTCGAAGCGGCGGCTTGTAGACGTCCGGGTCCTTGCGCACGCGGTCCATCGCCGCCTCCAGCCTTGCGCCGAAGGCTTCCGGCGTGGATTTTCCGGTGAGCAGATCGGTGATGGCGTCCGGCAGCACCGATTTGCCGAAGCCGAGATACAGCCCGGCCAGCCGGTCGGAGTAGAGGCGGTCACTCCGATCCAGCACGGCCACCGCGCTCGAAAGCGCGGGCGAAACCGGAACGCCCTTCACGGAGTCGCGAACCGGCGAGAGCGTGTCCAACTGCTGAATATACGTCTTGGCGCTGTCCTTACTGAGCATAAACTTGAGGAAATCGAGCGCCTCTTTCGGGTGTTTCGCGTCCGAAAAGACGAAAAAATTCTCCGCGCCGCCGCCGTAGACAGCGCGCGGGTCGCCCTGCCCACCCTCCACCGGCGGAACGGCGAAGCAGGCCATCTCGAAGCCGGGCGGGATTGCGTTCTTCATCTCGTTCTTGAGCCAAAGACCGCAGAAGATCATCGCGGCGCGCCCGTTCACCCAGTCGAGCTGGCTCTCCGTGTGGGTCATCGCCATCGCGCCCGGTTCGAAGTAGCGTGTAGACATCTCCTGCGTCAGCCGCGCGGCGTGGATAAACTCGGGATCAATAAAAGCGCCCGGCTTCAAGTCCTGCATGGCGTACCAGCGATCGAACGGCACGAGTCGCTGATACAGGCTGAGCAGCGTCGGCCAGGCGTATCCATCGGCGTACTTGCCCTGGAACGCGAGCGGCGCGGTTCCCGACGCCTTGATCTGCCCGCAGAGTCGCTCGAACTCGCCCCAGGTATTCGGCGGCTTCCAGCCATGCGCGCGGAACTGCTTGCGGTCGTACCAGCAGACCCACGCGGTGAGGTTGGACGGCATCGCGTAGAAGTGACCCTGGTACTCGAAATCCGCCAGAACGCCTGGCGTTAGCGTCTCCCGCCAGGTACGATCCTGGCCGTAAGCGCGCGATTGGAGCGCTTCGTCGAGCGGATAGACCTTGCCGGCGACAATCAGCTTCCATGCGGGGAGCGTGCAGCTTGCGAGATCGGGGGGATTGTGGCGGAGGATGCGAGGCTTGATCTTCTCGTCTACCCGTGGATCGCCCCATAGGTCGATTCGAATGCCTGGATGCAGGCGCTCGTACTCCCGAGCGACGCCCTTGTGCCACTGGATGCCGTAGCCGCCCTCGAATACGGCCACCTCCACGGTGACGGAACTCTTCTCGCCTGCCCGGCGAAGGGAACAGCCCTGACACAGCACGATCGCCGCCAACAGCAATCCAATCTTCATCTGCATGGCCACATGCTTCGGGATTTAGACCGGAATTTCCTGCCGTGACTTACAGATACCTCAGGGCAATCCCTTGAATTTTAGATGCCTGTCCAGGAACTCGAACGTGCCGACGCCGTGAATGGTGTGGGGGCCGTTGAAGATTTCTAACTCGGTGCGGTCAGCGAGGCCGAGGACGTCGTAGACGCGGCGGGCGTGGGCGTATTCGTAGGCGACCCATTCGTCGGGCGCGACGCCGTCATTGTGGCCGCGCTCCACCATGAAAGGGCGCGGGCAGATCAGCCAGTTCATTTCGGCGTAGTTGAAGGTGTTGGCAAGGTTCCACTCCGGCATGTCGTACTCGCCTGTGTACAGGTAGCTGTACGGACTGGAGGTAGAGCTGCATTTCCAGACCCACTCGTTGTAATCGCCGGAACAGATGGAGAGACAATACCCTGGCAGGACGGCAGGCACGCGCATGGCGGTCTTGCCGCCGTAACTGAGGCCGTAGAATGCGATGCGGGAGGCGTCGACGAACGGCTGCGCCCCCAGCCACTTCAGGATGGCTTCATGCTGACGCGCGATGAAGGGGAAGAGCGTCAGCTTGAGCGGCTGGGCTTTGCGCAGTGCGGTGCGGAAACGGTCCTCGCCGATGTAGGGGTTTTGCGGCGCGAACGTGATGTAGCCCTTTTCGGCAAGGCGGCAGGCGAAGCGATGGTAGTAGGCGCTGTCGGCCGCCGGGTCCGCCACGTCCTGAGCGCGTCCTTCCAGCCCATGCTGGCAGACCACGACGGGCCTCCGTTCCCCGGCGGGTATTCCCTTGGGCACGAGCAGGACCCCGTAAGCAAAGACGTCCGGATAGAGGTCCAGTTTTACCTCGTATCCGGTAAACCGCGGCGTGTCGTAGATGCGCCGTGTTTTCGGGTTTGGTGGAAGCGCGGGTTCCGGCAGCTTACCAAGGATCTCGTTCCAGAAGGTTTCGCGGTAATCCACGGTAGTCTTTACGAACTTGTCTGGGCTGGAGAAATCGGCGTGCGACCAGTACTCCCTGCGGCGCAGCGACGAGTCGCGCATCAGCACCTGTGTATCTTCGGCAATCTGCTCGAACTGCCGCTTGCGCCGGGCTTCCAGGCTGAAGGGGACCGCCGCGGGCCGCGGCGACGGTCCATTCGCGGCGAGCGCGTCCATAGCGCCGAGAGCGGCCAGAAAAGCTGTCAGGGTAGCATCACAGGCCGGCAATCCCTGGCCGTCGCCGCTGACGGTGAGAGAGACCTCACTGCCGCCGGTCAAAGGGCGCCCTCCTCTACCGGATGCCCTCGCTTCGTTTTGCGGGGGAGAGGAAGAGCTGCGATGCTCGGGACTGCGCAGTCCAGCCGTCAGGGCTGCAGCGCGACGGAATTCGGCCTGCACTTCGGCGAGGGGATACGTGGTTAGCGTGCCGGAGGCGGCGGTGCGGCGGCCAGTTTCGGGCGGGCCGGAAATCACGGGCGCGCGGGCAGCTTCGACGATGAGGGCACGCGGGGCGACGAGGCTGGCGATCTCGGCATCGCCGAATTCGCGGAGCAGGCCGAACACGCTGCGATAGATCGGCTCTTGCGGCATCCGCTCACGGGGCGCAAAGCAGCCGCTGACAGCGGCGGCCGAAATGCGCGTGTCG
>JBBRJW010000047.1:0-9567 GCA_038218705.1 Chthonomonadales bacterium
GACGCTTGCCAATCAGGCGCAAGCTGCCCGCTAGGTAGACGATGACGAGCACGGTTCGGGCCGAGATGGAGGCGAGAAACAGCGCAAATGCGTGTGAGAAGTGGGGCATCGGCGGGCGGCTCCTCAGGGCATACGGAATGCGCGAAAATGGCGTTTGGTGCGGTGCACCGCCGAGTCCCTCGGCACCACGCTGATGGTTCCGTCCACTTCCAGAATACACAGATGGGCGTCGCCCGTCTTCTCCAGGCCATGTTCGCGAAGCGCCGCCATCACCTGCGCCCGCGTAATGCCCTCGCGCCTCATCCTGTCAACGAGGAGCTCGCCGTCGTTCAGGATAATGGCTGGCTCGCCAACCATGAAATGCTCGACACGGTCGGAGCAGTCCATGACGTGAGTAAACAACCGGTTCATGATGAGAAGTGTGGTGGCAGCCACCATTCCGCCAATCAGCGAGTTGTCGGAACCGACCATGGCGTTCTGAACCGCGTTGGCGAGTACAATAATCAGCACGAGGTCGTAGGTGTTCATCTGACCAAGCTCGCGCTTACCCATAAGGCGAAGGCCCGCTACCAGGAATATATAGACTACGGCTGTCTTCCCGGCGATGAACGCTGAGCCAGCAAGAGTGGGGTGGCTGAATACGCTGGAGAGCCAGTTACCGGCCATTCGCGATCTCCGTGACAATGGGTGAAAGGCTACCTCAATGCACTCCCCGGGCGCACATCTGCTCCCCGTGATAGGCCATACACTGGTAATTTACCTCTTTCTGGTCCTGTTTTTTCGCCTACTCGGCCGCCGGCAGATGGGGCAGCTCGGGGTGGTCGATCTGGTGGTGATTCTGGTGATGGGGAGTGCGGTAGAGACCGCGATGGTGAACGGGGATGTCTCGCTCAGTGCAGGGCTCGTCTGTGCTGCCACTCTGCTTCTCTGCAATCGATCGCTCGCTCTGCTCTCCGACCGCTCGCGAAAGGTTCGCGGAGTGGTTGTCGGCAGCCCCACGCTGCTCGTTAAGGACGGCCATTTCGTGGAAGAGCATCTCCGCCGGATCGGATTTACCCACGAGGACGTCCTCGAAGGACTCCGGGAACGGCAGCAGGACGGAATCGAGAACGTCAGGCTCGCGGTGCTGGAGGTAGATGGATCGATCAGCGTCATTCCAGAGGAGAGAGGCAGGTACGAACAGAGGGCCTCGCCAGATCCTCCTTCGGTTTGACTCCCGACGTGCGCCATGATACACTTCAAGTCAGCGCGCGTGAACCCCGCGCCGCAGACATCGACCCACTCCTCAGGAAACATCTATTTGACCAACTCAACTGCCACATCTCCCGTGCGCCTGATCGGCGCGCACATGCCCACTGCCGGCGGCCTCCATAAGAGTCTCGAATCGGGAAGTGCCATCGGCTGCACGGCCGTTCAGCTGTTCACCGGCAACCCGCGTCAATGGGTTCATCCCATCCTCTCCGAGGCGACCATCGAGGCGTTCGAGAAGGCGAAGGAGGGCTCTGGGATCGAGTTTCTGGTCGCCCACGATTCGTATCTCATCAATCTGGCGGCGCCGGACGAGGCGATCCTGGAGCGCTCCCGAAACGCCTTCCGGGGCGAACTGGACCGGGCGCAGCTTCTCGGTATCCCCTGGGTGGTCACTCATATGGGCGCTCACCTGGACAAGGGGGAAGACGAGGCAATTGCGCGTCTGGTGGAGAGCCTGAAGCGCCTCCTCGATGCGACCGACGCCGAAGGATATACTTCGGGGGTTGCCCTGGAGACAACCGCCGGTCAGGGAACCGGCCTCGGGTGGCGCTTCGAGCAGATCGGCCGCGTTCTCGACGGAGTAGGCCCGCACCCACGGCTCGGCGTCTGTCTGGACACCTGCCACATCTTCGTCGCAGGGTACGACCTGCGGGACCCGGCGGCCTACGAGGCCACGTGGGCCGAGTTCGACCGTACGATCGGGATCGACAAGCTGAAAGTGATTCATGCCAACGATGCCAAGAAGGGCCTCGGAAGCCGCGTTGATCGGCATGAGCATCTGGGTCGTGGCGAGATTGGCTCCTCCGGCTTCGCGCTCCTGATGCGCGACCCACGCCTTGCCCACGTTCCAGTGATCGTCGAGACGCCCGACTCGGAGGTGATGCATGCGCTCAACGTGCAGCGGCTGCAGCGCCTTGCAGCAGGGGGCGAGCCCGAGATACTGATCTCGATGCAGTATTTCGGGCACTACACCGACCTGGTGGGCCCGGACCTGAAGCACCACTTTCTCGCGCCTGGCGGTACGTTAGGCGACTTTGTAGCGCGCCTGGAGGCGGAGGATCCCCGGCTCGCAGGGCTCGGCAGGATCTGCCGGTTCGCCCTGGACGAGGAGTACGCGGACCTCGCCTGCGTGCTCACGGAGGGCGCAGCCGTGGTGGCCGCGCCGCCCGTGAGCGGAGGATAGCGCTCCATGACGCTCGTGGCGATTACTCACGACCCCATCGATATCGCTGCGCTGGCTGCGCATGCGGGCGGGCCTGAGAATGGCGCGGTGCTCACCTTCGTCGGTCAGACGCGGCGACTCTCTCGGGGACGCGAGGTGGAGTACCTGGAGTACACCGCGCACGAGCCCATGGCGCTCACGTTGATTCGGCGTATTGCCGAGGAGGCTGAGTCGCGCTGGAGCTGCCGGGCGGCCATCGCCCACCGCCTGGGTCGCGTGGGGCTTGAGGAGGCGAGCGTGGTGATCGCTGTCGGCTCGGCGCACCGGGGGGACGCATTCGAGGCGTGCCGCTGGTGCATCGATACCCTGAAGGAGACCGTGCCGATCTGGAAGAAGGAAGTCTGCCCGGACGGCACGTTCTGGATCGAGGGCGACCAGTCTGTTCCAGGTGTACCCGCTCCACCGTAGCATCTCCGCGCCCTCGCCGTGACAGGGCGGCTTCTGACGGCACAGTGGCCCGCGATGCGCACTCCTCTGCTCCTCGCTCTCTCCCTTGGCTGGCTCGTAGGGATCCATATGCGCAATCGTGCGCCACAGACTCAAGCATGAGATCGCTGCTTAATTGACTCTCGTGGGGCGCTATGTTAAACTTGGGACAGCCTGGAGCGGGAGCGAGTCGCATTGGCCTCGATTGTCGAGACTATCACTATTGAGCCCATGCGCCGCACCGACCTCGAAGCGGTGATGCAGATCGACGAGCGCTGTTTTTCCGCGCCGTGGACTGCCTCCGCGTATGTGGTGGAGCTCTCCAACCGATCCGCCTCCTACCTGGTGGCGCGGCGCGGCCAGAAGATCGTTGGCTACGGCGGGGTCTGGGTGATTATGGATGAAGCGCACCTCACCACGCTAGCCGTGGATCCGGTCGAGCGCCGCCGCCGGGTTGGCGAGCGTCTGCTGCTCGGCTTGCTGGAAGAGGGCGTGCTGCGCGGCGCTTCGCGAGCCACTCTCGAGGTTCGCGAATCCAACGGTGGTGCGCAGGACCTCTATCGCAAATACGGCTTTTACGAGGCGGCGCTCCGCAGGACCTACTACACCGACAATGGTGAGAACGCGGTGGTGATGTGGGCCGATGGGCTCAATACGCCCGCCTTCCGCACGCTGCTCACGGAGCGCCGTGGCGCTATCGCACTGGACCGCCTCCCCTAGTCTGCGCACAATCGACCCGTGGCCCTTACCGAAAGCGCCTGGAGGACAGACTTCATGCGTGACCACGATTCGCCACTCGCAATTGGCGAGCCTCATTCAACCTCCGCTCTGAGCATTGTCGAGGTGGCACAGCTCGCCACCGCTCTCTCCGTCGCCCCCGATCTCCAGGCTATCTATCAGCTTGTGCAGCAGGAAATCCCCGCGTTGACGGGTGCGGCCGCAGCGCGTCTCGCCCTGCCCGGGCCTGGACACGAGCCGCTCTCCCCTGCGTCTGCAGAAGGCAGCTCGACCGGCCCAGAGCGGATTCCATGGCCCGCCATCGAGCACCGGGAATTCGAGGCGGCCGCGAGAGCCGGCAGCAGCCTGCTCGTTCCCTGCCCAGGGACGAGTCTCCCCACCGGGACAGAGGACGCCGCCTCCACGCGGAACGCCCCACACTTCCTGGTACTCCCGTGCCAGGTGGGAACCAGAGCGGAGTGCGCTCTCTTCCTCCGATACGATTCTGCGCCGCCACTCGCGGAGGCCGGAAAAGCCGCCCTCACGATTATCGGCCTGCAGTGCGCGCTCGCGGTTCAGCGCCTCGGTTCGACGCCGCAGGAGCCCGGGCACCGCTCCGGGCAGGACGAGCTGGTGATGCCACTCACGCGGCAAGCCGAGGGGCAACGCGAACCGTGGGAGTTTCAGCAACTTCTGGAGCTGAACCCGGACGCCGTTATGATCCGGCAGGGCTCCCGGGTCGTTTACGCCAACAAAGCTCTTGCCACCATGCTGAAGGCGGCAAGCCCGGCCGACCTGATAGGAAGGCCCACATTCTTTGCGATTCATCCTGAATTTCGCGCGCTCGCGGAACTCCGCGCGAGCCGGGCTGCCCTGGGCATGGGCCCGAATCCTCCGTCGACCGTCAGGGTTGTTTGCGAGGATGGGAGCGTCGCCGATGTGGAAACAGTATCCGCGGCATGCGTCTGGAGCGGAGCGCCAGCGATCCAGGTGATCTTCCGCGATTTAAGCGAGCGCCAGGAGGCTGCCCGGAACTTGGAGGAGAGCGAGCGCCGGTTTCGATTTCTCGTGGAGTCGATTCCCCATTTCGTATGGTCCGCTGGTGCAGACGGCTCGCTCGACTACTTCAGCCCGCAACTGCTCGACTATCTGGGTGTGCCATCGAGTCATCTAGGGGGCGCAAAGTGGCCAGCGGTCCTCCATCCTGATGACAGCGAGCCAGCGGCTGCGGCCTGGCGTGCCGCCGTCTCCGCGGAGACAGAGTACCAGTTCGAATTTCGTCTTCGCCACGGAGTTGATGGTCGCTATCGGTGGTTCAGGGCGCACGCGCTTCCGTTTCGAAGTGATACCCGGGCGGTAGTTCGCTGGTACGGCACGTGCACAGACATTGACGAGAGCAAAAAGCTCTACCAGCAGGTTTATGCCACCCAGGAACGTCTCGCGGCAGCGCTCGACGCGGGCGGCATGGCAGTCTGGCAGCTGGACGCGGCAACCGGGCGCATCGAGATCGAAGGCGGATTTGAGCAGATGCTAGGCGTGGCGGTGGGCCAATTCGATGGCACACTACACTCCATTGAGCAGTATGTGGCTCGTGAGGATCAGGGCAGGATCCGGGAGGCGATTGGCCTCTCCGACTCAGAGCTGGACAGAGGCTCCATGGAGTTTCGGGTAGTATGGCCGGACGGATCTACCCACTGGGTGGAGGCCGAGGGGGTGACTGCGCGTGACGCAGACGGGCGGCCAGTCCGGGTGACCGGCACGTTGCGCAACATCGATGAGCGACTGAGAGCGGCGGCCAAGCTTGAGAAGCGGAGCGAAAACCTGAGACTGCTCGGAGATGTGGCGGCCTATTTCCTCGAGCATGAACGGCTCGATCAGGACCTACATGGCGTACTGGAGCTCGTGGCCCATCGTCTCGATGCAGATGTGTTCTACAGTTTTTTGCGATCCGCCCCGACCGAACCGCTGCGATTGGCCTACTTAGGAGGACTGGAGGGCGCGGGCCGAGCGCGACTGGAATCGCTGAGGTTTGAGGAGACGATTGCCGGAACCACGGCCGCCAAGGGAACTCCCATCCTGATCAATCACGTTCAAGATTCGAAGGATCCAACGCTCTGGCGACTGCAGGACGACGGCCTGAGGGCCTACGTATGCCACCCCATGATGGTAGGCGGCCGCCTTGTTGGCACGCTCGCATTTGGGTCCCGGACTCGCGAGAGCTTCACCTCCGATGAAGTGGCTGTGCTCGATACGATCTCGCAGTACATGGCAATCGCGCACGAAAGAACGCAGCTACTGAATGAACTTCACCGTCGAGCTTCTCAGTTCAGCCATCTGATCGATGCGCAGCGCAGGATCGCGCAGGCCGAACCCCACCTCAATACGCGCCTCCAGATCCTTATGCGCAGTGCACAGGAGCTTATCCGGGCTTCCGGCGCGGCGGTCGGGCAGGTTGATGGCGAGTGGATACAGTATTCAGCTGCCTGTGGAACCCTGGTGGAATGTATCGGCCGCCGCCTGCCTCGCGCCGGAAGTCTTGTGGGCAAGGCGGTTCGGGAGGCCGTTCCCCAGTTCTGCGCAGACTCGGAAGCCGATCCAGACATCGATCTTGCGATATCTCGCCAGATGGGTGTCCGCTCCTTTATCGTCCTGCCGCTGATCTATAACCGGGTCGTGGTGGGAGTTCTTACGGTCGCTTCCACAGCGCCCGACGCTTTCTCCGCAGACGATCAGACACTCGCGGAAGTGATGGCAAGTATCGTGGTTGCCGCGATGAGCGCGGTTACGGTCGCGGAGACGCGCCTTGCGCTTTCAACCGCCGAGGATTACCTCCGGCTTGCCGTGGAGGGCGCAGGAATCGGTGTCTGGAGCTGGGATGCCCGGATCGAGCAGGTCACATGGTCATCGGAGATGTACGCCATCAACGGGATCCAGCCTGGCACGCCGGTAACCCGCGCCGCGGCCTGGGCAGCGATCCATCCCGACGACCGCTCGCGTGCTGAACGCGAAATGACGCGGGCGCTCTTTGCGGGGACGCCCTATGAGAGCGAGCATCGCGTGGTGCGGCCCGATGGGAGCGAGCGATGGGTATCCGAGCGAGGACACACCGTGCTGGGGGACGACGGCTCTCCGATACGACATGAGGGCGTGACGATCGACATAACGGATCAGCGCCGCCTTCAGGCGCAGTTGGTCCAGTCGCAGAAGATGGAGGGGATAGGACAACTCGCAGGAGGCATTGCGCACGATTTCAATAACCTTCTCTCCGTGATCCTCGGATACGCGGAGCTGATCGAGGGCGACATGGAATCGTCCGACCCGAGTGCGGAGAGTCTTCATAATATCCAGACGGCGGCCAACCGGGCGGCGAAGCTGACAAAGCAGCTTCTGGCCTTCGCCCGGCGCCAGGTGACCGACCTTTCGGTTTTCCCGATCAACACCCTTCTCGAAAGTACGACGCAGCTTCTTGCGCCGCTTATCGGCGAGAACATCGTTGTAAACCTGCGACTGAGCCCGGATCCCTGCCGGATACGCGCCGATCGAAACCAGATCGAACAGGTTATTATGAACCTGATCGTGAACGCCCGAGACGTGATGCCCGATGGCGGGCGGCTTACGATCCGAACCGAAATCGTGGCGGTTCTCAGTGCGACCGTAATCGAGGACGTGACCATCCAGTCCGGCAGCTACGTTCTCATTGCCGTAGGCGATACCGGTTCCGGAATTACTCCGGAGGTTAAGGCGCACGTCTTCGAGCCGTTCTATACCACGAAAGCGCCCGGCCACGGGACAGGGCTTGGCCTGGCTACCTGTTACGGGATTGTAAAGCAGCACCGCGGCTACATCATCATCGAGTCAGGAGTGGGCCAGGGCACCGTGGTCAACGTCTATCTGCCATGCGAAAGCGCCCTGACGCCGGAGGAGGCTGAGCAGAGCCCTGTGCGTCCGGCGGACGGCGTGGAGACACTTCTTGTCGCTGAGGACGAGGATCTGCTGCGGCAGCTGGCCGTTCGCACGCTTCGGGCGCGGGGGTACGTGGTGCTGGAGGCCAGCGATGGCGCGGAGGCTCTTCAGGTGGCCGAAGAGCATGAGGGGCCAATCGATCTGCTCGTTACCGACATGGTGATGATGAATATGGGTGGTTACGAGCTTGCGAAGCGCCTGCAGGCTGCGCGCCCTGAGACGCGCGTTCTCTTTGTTTCCGGATATTCAGAGCAGGTATTCAATCCCCAGGGCACGATCCCCGTGGCCGCGCCGCTTCTTCAGAAGCCTTTCACATCGCATAAGCTTCTCGAGACAATCCGGCAGATTCTTGATGGATGAGGGCGCAGAGCCGGCGGCGTGAAAGCGGCCGGGGTTCATAAGCGTCAGCGGGGAAGGCGGCACTGTGGAGGGGAGCCATTCACCGAACAGGAGAGCGGAGCACTACTGGCAGAGCTGGCGGTAGAGGCCCATCACGCGGCGCACGTAGGCCTGGGTCTCGCGGTACGGCGGAATGCCATGGTACTTTCGCACTGCGCCCGCACCGGCGTTATATGCGGCCATGGCGAGGGCGGCCTGCTCGAAGCTCACCTCGCCGCCCGGCGCAGAGTGTTCTGCAAAGGTATCGAGGCGGCTGCGAAGGTAATTGATTGCGCCGCCCAGATTCTGAACCGGGTCGTAGGCATCGCTCACGCCAAGGGCGCGCGCGGTTCCGGGCATGAGCTGCCCGAGGCCCATTGCGCCCGTTCGTGAGGTCGCGGCCGGATTGAAATTGGATTCGGCGATGATCATCGATACCACCAGGCGGGGGTCGACGTTGTAGCGGTCGGCAAAGTTAAGAAGGTGGAAGGTGATCTGGCCCACGTCTGCAGCGCTCAGGCGGGTATTGCAGTGGGCAATGTAGCCAAAATACGGCGCGAAGAGAGGCCGGGCTCGCTCCGAAAGACCTATGGGCGTCTCCGCCGGAGGGGAGGCCGCCGCGACCCGGGAGGGCAGAAACACTTCGCCCCGCGAGATAGCCGGCTCGGCGCTCGCACCATGTCGGTGGACCGCCCGCTCCGCGACGCGCTTCCAGCGATCCAGCTCTGCCTGTCGCCGTGCCTCCTGCTGCTGTATCGCCCTCTGTCGCTCCCCCTCTGCTCGCTCCACCGCAGCCACTTCGCTCTCGTGCGCCACGGCGATTACCTTCAATTGCGTTACATTTCCCGTGGATGCGCTCTCCCCCACCTGTGCCAGGACGCGCAGGTGTGGCGTTACGAACTCCCGTACGACAGGCGCTTCCGCGGGAGGAATATCCAGAGTGGGAGCGCTGCGGTCATCCAGATTCAGCATAATGGAGAGCCCATCGCCCTGACCAATGGTTCCCCCGACAACGCCCCGCAGCTCAAGCGTACGGCCGGCAAAATGTGAGGGGTCGGTCTGGACCGCTGCATAGGTGAGGGTGGTGTCGCAGTGACGCGAATTGCGGAGCCGCACGTACTGAAGTCCGGCGGTGGCATGCGCGGATCCAGGCGCGGCGAGGGCGGCGAGGGCAAGACCGAGCAGAACGTGTTTCCTGAAAGACACCAGGCACAGTCCTTTGCGAGCGCGTGCACGCGTTTAGCAGGGGCGATCCAGTGAGCTCGGGGCAGTGCGGATGGGGGATGGCGGGCGCTCTTTGGAGCGCCCCGCCCGCGCAATTACGGAGAGATCGGGATTCGAACCCGAGGTAGTCCTAATCGGACTACAACTACTTAGCAGGCAGCCGCTTTCGTCCACTCAGCCATCTCTCCAGGCGGATCTATTGTATCATAGCGCGCCTGGAAATGCAACGGCCAGAGCGAAATCCCCAGGGCGAACGCATCTAAACTCTTGGCCGAGCGGGAATCTTTGCCGCATGCGTTTCGTACGCTCCAGAGTCGAGCGGTCTATATCCGACCGTCGAACTCACCAGAGGAGCACATGAATGAGCACAGAGGCAGCAAACTGCC
>JBBRJW010000048.1:0-9544 GCA_038218705.1 Chthonomonadales bacterium
TCCCACCGCTGGAAGCTGGCCATGTCTGATTGGAGATAGAGGTGCGTGTAGAACAGGGCGTGATAAGCGATCCGCCAGTAGGGGCGCCGCTCCTCTCCCCTGGTCCAGAGATCGTCCGGGCACTGCTCTATCGTCTCGCGCAGCATCGCCAGGGCGGCATGGTACTGGCTCTTCAGCGCACCCGAGATGTCCATGGTCAGCCTCCTACCGTAATTGCGTGGGTGCGGCTATCTGCTCACAACATCGCGTTGATCCGCTGCACCTGTGCCTCTGCAGCGGCGCTCCGACGAGCGACGACGGCCGTTAACTGCCGAGCCAGCTCCTCGTAGCGGGTCGCGGCCTCCGGTTGAACCCGGGAGCGCCAGTGCGCCGGCAGGCCGCCTGCCCCGTTGAAGGCGCCACAGAGGCCGCCGACCATCGTCGCAATCGTATCGGCGTCTCGGCCGAAGTTCGCAGCTTTGATAATGGCCTGCTCCGGATCGTCCCCCAGCATTTCGAACAGCGCGAGCGCTACCGGCACGGTTTCGCGCGAGTCGCATTGCTCCTCGCGCAACGAGGTCTCGTAGAAGCGGGCGCGAAAGGCCTCGTAGCCGCCGGCTTCGCGGGCCAGGCGGCGTGCGCCTCCGATGCAATCTATGATCACTTGCGCGCTCACAGGCGGCAAATGCCCCGTCGCCGCGCTCACGATCCCGGCAAGCGAGGAGTCCGGGCTGAGCGCCTCCGCCACCGCTGCCGCCATGGCGCAGGCTGCATCGCGGCAGAACCCCGACGACCCTCCGTGCAGAACACCTGCAACGCCGAACGTCTCCAGCGCAGCCTGCCGCGGATTTGCCGCGTTGACAATGCCCATAGGCGAGATCGCCATCGCTGAACTGGAGCTCGGCGCGTTCCCCCAGCCGGCATCGACGGGGAGGACGACCTTGCTATCGAGCTTGTGGAACGCGTTCAGAACGGGCACCCACCACTTGCCATAATTTTGCCTGCGGAAGCGCTGAAAGCTCTCTGCAAAAGAATCGCACGAGACATGGTCCTCTGTGCGGAGGATTGCGTCGATGAGCTGCTCCCGGATCGCGGTATCGTCGGTTCCCACTCCGGAGAAGGTGGTAATCCCCGCGGGTCCAAACTGCTGCAGGATCTCGAGGTAGGTCTTGCCCTCGCCCGGCGCTCCCATGGCATCGCCGATCATTCCGCCCACAAGAGAGCCCAGGATGCGGTCCTCCAGAGTCGATATTTGTTCGGATTCGCGCGTCATTTCGCCCCCCTCGCCGCATCGCTGGTGCTTATGTACGCCGCCGCGGCGAACCAACCCTCCTCGCAGCAGGTGCACGGTTGAAGAACATTGCCGCCAGCGGCGAGGGCGGGCGCGGCAGACGCCCGGGGAGTCGGACTGGTGACCGGGGGAACGAGCGCAGCCACAGGTGCGCGCTCCGCGGCCGCACCGACCCGGGTGGGCTTCGGAGCGATATCTGCCGCAGGGCGGGCGGATCGGGCGGGCCCTGAAGCGTGAAGTCACGGTATTTCTGGTGCTCGGTCTGCATCGCCGCGGTACGCCGGAGGGGGACCGCCCGTGGCACCGCATCGAGGCAATGTTCGCACTGCCCTTGCAGAAAGCTAGCGGGCAAAGTACAATTCTCGCGACAGGTCGTGTGCCCGGTCTCCCCTGCGAGTCTCGGCGGCCGAACGAACACTCCCGGGCCTGATTGCACTTCCCGGACACGGCCTCAAGGAATTTACAGAAACCACGATACACTAAGTTGATTCCAGTCCCCAACGACCAGGAACAAATCATAGGAGCCTGGAAGTTACCTGTGCCAGAGAAATAAACTCGGATGTTATCGGAGGATGAAATGGCAGATGATAGAGATAAGCTGGACGGACAGCGAGCGGCGGTCGAGGAACATATCGCAAAGTACGAAATGTACGAGGGAGACGAACACAAAGAATTTGCATTGAAAACGATTCGCAGGATCCAGGCGGAAATACGTGATATCCTTCGGGCTCATCCCTATTGGGAAAGCTCCTGGCAAGAGGACTGGGAGGTGGCCTGAGATCACAACCTCAATGGACAGGCGGCCGATGAAATACAGATGCGCGTTCCGGCGTAAGCGCGCCTGAAACCTGAAGGAAAGCCCGGTTGAATTGCGATTGAACAAGCTGGCTTATACCGACGGGAAAGCGCGCCCTGATTCCGTTCTTTGCTACGCGGGGCCGATAGCTCTTGCTTGCGCGCCAGGATTCAGTCTGCGATGGCCAGCTTTCGCTCAACAACACCGTCGTCCTTTGCCGCCAGCGCGAATTCCAGACTTTCCGGCATGGGAGTCTGGCTCGTCCCGTTGTGGCACACAAAGGCAGGGGGCTTGAACAGAATTGTCCGAGAAGCGGGGAGAGCTGCCGCGCCGCAGAACCTCTCGGGTTGAGCCTGTGTATGTTGCTTTCGCCACTGGCACGAGACCGCAAGATTCTTGCGAGGAGTCCCGGGGTCCGGTGGCGCGCCATGGGCAATAGACTACTCCGGAGGAGGAGTGGCGGGCCGCCACAATACCGATTCCATCGGGGAGCGCTCTCCACGCCTCGGACACGCGTACCCATGCCACGTGCAAACGTTTGCGACGAGGTTGGTTGGGCCAGGCGGGGCGCAAGCCGGGGGCGTTGTTCCCGGGCAGCGCGGCGATTGCGAGGTTCCACGCGACGGCTGCGATGTTTGCGGCACGCGGGCGCTATACGACGGGCCGGTTGCGATGCTTCAGGCGGTGGCAGCGATGCTTCACGCGGCGCGTGCGATGTTCCATGCGGCGGTTTCGATGTTCCGTGCGGCGGTGAACACGGGCAGGGCACCCGAGGCGTTGAACCATGGCGCGGTTGCGATGTTCCACGCGGCGGTTGCGAGATCGCCGGGCGGCGCGGGCGTAAGGCCGGGGCGGTGAACACGGGCAGGGCGACAGCGAAAGCTCGGCAAATCTACGGTGCAGCTCGGCGATTGCATGCTCGAGGCCGGCGATCTTCACGCTGACGGCTTCCGGTTGCAGCGCTTCGGGCCAGAATTTGGCGGCGTCGATGGACTCAACAAGATAGGCGGCAAATGATACCGGGTCGTCCTGCGAAAGATCGAACGTCCTTGTCGGCTCCTGGCGCTGGGGATGGAACTCGGTAAAGTGCTGCCAACAGAGCCCGTCCGTCAGGAAGACGCTCGCAACCTTCGCCTGAAAGCCGTAGCTGACCAGGCTAAGGGATGTTTTGTTTCCGGTCAATTGCGCGCCGAGCTTCTTTGCTTCGACCACGACCTGCGGGGCCTGATTGTAATCCATGAGCACATAGTCGGCCCGCGCGCGATCGAACGTCTTTTCAAGCGCGACCATCGCAGGGTTTGCAATGTCCCATCCAGGCGCGCGAATTACGGGGTCGATCAATGCCGAGCGGGTGGCTGCCTCGCCGCCGCGGAGCGCCCCTTACGACTCCTTGGCGGTATGGCGGACGGTCCGCAGCACCCGGACGAGGTTGCTGAGTGGAGTCTCGATATGCATTCACACCCTCCCCGGGGAAAGACTGCCCTTACATTAGCTGGCGGGCAGTCTTTTTCCTGTGCCCCCCTCACATCGAGGTTAGGGCCACGGCCGGGCCTTCCACCAGGGCGAGAATGGCGATCCGCCGAGCAGGCAGGTCGAGCAGGGCGATCTGGCTCTCCGACCCGCTGCCGAGCTGAAAAAGCGCCTGGTGACCGGGCAGAGTACGGGGAGTGGAACGCAGTAATCGGTGACGACAAGGGTCCGACGGCGAAGGGCCATGACCTGACGATCATGCCCCCGCCAGAGTTCGCCGAGGAGATCTTTCCCGCGCCATTGACACGGGCCGGCGAAATTGCCATAATGATCCTTATCATCTGTATCCGCAAGGATACAACATCCCGATGAGCTATGGCATAGATATTAAGTTGAAGAAGCGTAAGCAGGAACCAGTGCGGGTCCCGACCAATGACCCGTCAGCAGTCCAGGCCCCTGAGGCGATAGGAGGCTCCGTTCGCCTGCGCGTGGGGAAGGAATTCCTTGAACTAACCCCCACAGCGGAGTACCCGATCCTCATCCTTCAGACCGACCAGTATGAGGCGTGGATCGAGGGCGTGGTGGACCTGAAGACCAACGCGAGGATCACAGGCGGCGTGGACAAGATGCGGCGCGGCCTCATGGGAGACTGGAAGGAAGTCGGCGACGGAGTGTTTGAGTTACGGCTGGACTTCGGGCCAGGCTACCGCATCTACTACGGCAGACATGGGAAGGTCGTCATTGTCCTGCTGGGCGGCGGAGAGAAGCACGGCCAACAGAAGGACATCGCCGACGCGCAGCAGCTCTGGGGGGAACTAAGGAATGAGATTACGCAAATTTGAGGACCACCTGCACGAGAAACTCCGTGACACCGATTTTGCGGTCACCTATGTCGAGACGGCCCTGGAAGACGGCGGGATCGAAGAGTTCCTCTACGCCCTGCGGGAAGTCGCGGTGGCTCAGGGCGGCGTGCAGAAGGTCGCCGCAGAGAGTAAGCGGGGACGAGAGAGCCTTTACAAGTCGCTGTCCAAGCACGGCAACCCGCGAATCAGAACGCTGGACGACATCCTACACGCGCTGGGGATGCGGATCGCCGTCACCCGAAATGAGTCTATGCTACAGGACATCCTGTAGGTCGTGGCCTGACATCACGGGCAACAAGCAGTGTGATGGTAACATGCAACCGAGCTAGCATTCGTCGCACCCTCCACGGGGAAAGACTGCCCACCCATCAGCCGGCGGGCAGCCTTTTTCCTTTGCGCCCCCCCGTCACTTCGCGGGCAAGGCGACGGCCGGGCCTTCCCCCAGGGCGAGAATGGCGATCCGCCGAGTAGGCAGGTCGAGCAGGGCGATCTGGCGCTCCGACCCGCTGCCGAGCTGAAAAATCGCCCAGTGACCGGGCAGAAGCGCCAGATTCCTGACCGGCCACTGCATGCACGGCGTCTCATAGGCGAGCAGGTACTCATTTCCTGTCGGCGAAACGGCTTGTAATCCTCGGCCGGCCCAGAAGTCGTCGTACACCGACTACCCGTGCTCGCCCCCCGACTCCTTAGACCGACCCGTCGTGCGCCGCCCTGTGCTCCCGGAGTTCGAGCTGTTGGGGAAGAGAGCCTGGCCCTCTGGAACGGTGATGCGGGTGTGCGGGGGGTTCTGCGGTCCGCCGAAGCGTCGAGCCAGCCCTTCCGATTGGTGCCTCACATCGAATTCGTTCGGCGCGGGCGACAACTCCTGCAAATGCCGTCGGCGCAAGGTGCGAGCGGGTATCATGTGCGAATGGAAAACGCACCCCAACCTGGCAAATCTAACAGCAGCCGGGCGAGCGGGTGGCGCGGCCTCACCGCGCTCGGCTTTGTCTGTGCGCTCGGCGCGATCGTTCTCCTGCTGGTTTCGGATGGCCTTCGTCATCTCCAATTCAATGCGGCCCATCAGCACGCCGCGGCCTGGCCGCTCATCTTCATCGGCCTCTCCTACATCTCCCTCCAGTTCATCTTGCCGCGCGGAGTTCTGGAGCGGGTTCAGGGGTTGCTGCTGGGCCTCGCGTTCGTGCTGTGGGGCGTTGAGCAGCTGATGGCTGCCTCGCGGCTTGTCACGATCATGGATGCATCGGTTGTCACGATCTTCGTAGTCGATCTGAGCCTGATCATCTTCGAGCACCTTCAGCGCCGCGACCACGAAGTGCCCTGATCGGGCGGCGCGGCATGCCGCAGCCACGGAACGCCGTGCACCGCCCGGCCCCATGGTGAGGAGAGCCCCATGAGAGCGATTGTGCTGGTTTCGGGCGGAATGGATTCCTGCGTCACCGCTGCAATGGCCGCGCAAGAGACGAAGGACCTCTGGTTTCTGCATGTCAACTATGGGCAGCGAACCGAGGGGCGGGAGCTTCAGGCCTTTCGCGCCATGGCGGAGCATTTTGGCGTGACATCGGAGCGCCGGCTCATATGCTCCATCGCCTACCTTACTCAGATCGGCGGAAGCAGCCTGACCGATCGGGAGATCCCGGTCTCCGCGGCCGACCTCTCGAACCCGGAGATTCCGACATCCTATGTGCCTTTCCGGAACGCCCATTTCCTCAGCACGGCGGTATCCTGGGCGGAGGTGATCGGCGCCGAGCGTATCACCATTGGCGCAGTCTATGAGGATAGCAGCGGATACCCGGATTGCCGCCCCGCCTATTATGAGGCGTTCAATAGTCTCATAGCAGTAGGCACAGCTCACGGCAATATCCATATCGAGACACCGCTTATCAACATGTCGAAGAGTGAGATTGTGCGGAAGGGAATCGAGCTCCGTGCGCCGCTCAACCTCTCCTGGAGCTGCTATCAGGGAGAGGACTTTGCGTGCGGCGTGTGCGATAGCTGCGCCCTCCGACTTCGTGGCTTTGCCGAGGCCGGAGTGGTCGACCCGATATCCTACCGTGTGCGTCCCGACTATTCGGGGCTCACGGCCCGCGCCCAGGCCGGGAGGAACGCGGGCAGCACGCGTTCCGTATCGGAGTGAGCGTCAGCTCACCTGATGCGCCGCACCTGGGCCATCGATTCCGTGGTGGAGGCAGAAGAGATTCCGTTGTATCCCAGGCAGCATTTGCTGGAGGTTGATTATTGAGAGTCGCATCTATATTTCCTGGTTGCGAGCGCACGATTCGAACCGCAGTTATTTCACTGATGGTCGTGCTGGCAGCCATCGCGGCATCGGCATCGTCTTCGATCCATTTCAGCAGGACCAGCGCAGCAGGCACTCCGCTGATGGTGCTCACCGTCGATCTCAACGATCCACACGTTAAAGTTACCGGTATGGTTGCTCAGGGAGGCTGCGGGCGAGCAGAGCGCTTCGGCGCGATGGTCAGCCGCGGGCACCCAACTGCGGCGGTGACTGGAACGTTCTTCAGCACTGATTCACTCCTGCCGATCGGCGATATTGTGATTGACGGCAAGCTGACGCACCGGGGCGGCGTCGGAACGGCCCTCTGCCTTACAGACGACAACCAGTGCGATTTCGTGCTGCCGCCTTACCGTTACGCGCGCATGGACTGGAGCCAGTACGACTTTGTCTGCTCGTCTGGTCCACGGCTCGTGCAGGACTATGCGCCTTTCGTCTATCCGCGCGCAGAAGGGTTTCGGGACTCGCACCTGCTGCACAGCGCCACCCGGCTGGCGGTTGGTCTCACCGCGGAAAACAAGCTGCTCTTTGTGGCGACTCGAATGCGCGTACAGCTCGGGCAGATGGCCCGGGCCATGCGGAAGCTCGGCTGTCGGGATGCGATCGCGCTCGATGCCGGCAGCTCCCTCGGCTTCTACTATAATGCCGACTACAAGATTGCGCCGTCACGCAAGCTGACCAATCTCATCCTCGTCTACGATGATCGAGAGCGCTACGCCCGCTTCAAGTCGCGGCTATCGCCGTTCACCGCGATCGCAAGCGGCCGATAGCCCTGGGGGCGCCTCTCTGAGGCGATAGAACGGGAGAGGATCTTTGCACGTGAGAGCAGCGTGGCAGATGTTGACGGCGAGGATCGGCGCCCGCCGACTCGGGACGATCCTCGCAGCAACACTGCTTCTCTCTGTCGGTGGCGGATGGCTTCTCAGTCGCCAGTGGGTCACCGTGGAGCCGCTGCAGTACCAGCCCGAATATGGGAGGGTGTTCGTTCTCCCGACGATAAACGGACGCGTGTTTCGATTTCAAATCACAAATGCCTTCCCTGCTACAACGCTTTTCCCTCCTGGTCTCGCCAGACTTGCGCCCACTCTCTCCGGGATGGATGCCAGCAGCGTAAACGGGGAGATGTCGCTCGGGCACTTCGGACACCGCCAGTATTTCCTCCTCGTGAACGATAGGACAGCAGCTTCCGCCGGCGAGGGAGTGATCTGCCCGGACTTCTTCGAGCCGTTTGAAGGGTTAGCCAGCGAGGGGGCTCGCCGCGGAGCACGGGTAACGTTCGACTTCCCGCGACAGACACTCATCATCTCGACCGCGCCCTTCCACCTTCCGTCGTTTGCCTTCCACAGGCCCCTGGTCGCTCCCATCCATAAGAACGCCCGCGGCGTCTACGTAGCGAGCATCTCTCTCAACCGGGGCCCGAAGCTCGATTTCGCGATCGGGTTTGGCGATGAGCCGAGCGTGGTTCTACCCCGGTCTGTGCTGGAGATAGCGCCAGATGCCTCAGGCTACGTTCCGCTTCGGCATCGTACGCCATGCTCGCTCCTTTTCAATGACCGGGAGATTCCGATCTTTGTGATTCCAGGACGCGGCCAGGAGCTCAATGGCGTCCTCGGGATGGAGTTCCTGCAGCGCTATCGCGTCACCATCGACTACGGAGCGAAGCTGCTGATTCTGGAATAGGAGCGTGAGGGAGAGGGCGTGCGCGCCAGGTTGAGGCGTCACCAGACGCGCAGCACGCGATGCATCACCTCACCCCGAGATGTGGGGTTGTGCCCTTGCCCCGCAGCTCTCGTGCGGGGTCGATCCACTATTTGTGTAAGGAGATTTCCGAACATCTGCCAGAAGAGGGAGGAGCGAGCCTCTGGTCCTGTAGAATAAGGCGTTGACCTGCGGTTTTCCACCCTGCCCACGAGGAGCTCTGCACCATGACCGTTACGCCCGCCATCGAGACCCCGCTCAGCCCGGACGAGCTTCGCAAAATGCACGCCTACTGGCGCGCGGCCAACTACCTTTCGGTCGGCCAGATATACCTTCTCGCCAATCCGCTGCTGCGGGAGCCGCTGAAGCGCGAGCACGTGAAGCCACGGCTGCTCGGCCACTGGGGCACCACGCCGGGCCTCAACTTCATCTATGCTCACTTTAACCGGCTCATCAAGAAGCTCGATCTGAATGTTATCTATGTCGCGGGCCCCGGCCACGGCGGGCCAGGACTGGTGGCAAACACCTATCTGGAAGGCACCTACAGCGAGTTCTACCCGAACATCCCGCAGACGGAGGCGGGGATGCAGCGGCTCTTCAAGCAGTTCTCGTTCCCGGGCGGTATTCCAAGCCACGTCGCACCCGAGACGCCCGGCTCCATTCACGAGGGCGGCGAGCTGGGTTACTCCATCTCCCACGCTTATGGGGCCGTGCTCGACAATCCCGACCTGCTCGTATGCTGCGTGGTGGGCGATGGCGAGGCCGAGACCGGGCCGCTTGCGACGAGCTGGCACAGCAACAAATTCCTCGACCCCGTAACCGACGGCGCGGTGTTGCCGATTCTCCACCTGAACGGATTCAAGATCGCGAACCCCACCGTGCTCGCACGCATCGGCGACGAGGACCTCACGTCGCTGCTCCGCGGCTACGGCCACGAGCCGCACTTCGTCTCGGGCTCCGACCCGATGACGATGCACGAGCAGATGGCGGAAACGATGGACCGGGTAGTGGCCGACATCGCGCAGATCCAGGCCGACGCACGCGAGCGTGGCGTGACGACGCGCCCGCGGTGGCCGATGATCGTGCTGCGCTCGCCGAAGGGGTGGACGGGCCCGAAGACGGTGGACGGCAAACAGACCGAGGGCTCGTGGCGT
>JBBRJW010000049.1:0-9188 GCA_038218705.1 Chthonomonadales bacterium
ACCAGGGCGATCAACCCTGGCCCTGCTGGCTCTCATCCTCGACTTCGAATACCTGGCGGCCTTTGTACCGGCCGGTACTCGGATCGACATGGTGCAGCAGAGCATATTCGCCCGGGCGCTCGAAGCTCGGGATCATGGCTGGCTTATGGGTCAATTTATAGTGGGTACGGCGCTTGCGAGTGCGCTGGTTGGAATGGCGTCGTTTCGGCAGTGGCATGGAGGACTCGGACCTTTCTACACACAGGTTTCAATAAAATCGCACGACCAGGCCGGCGGGCGCGGAGCGCTCAGTCCTTCTCCTTGTCGGAGGGATTGAGAAGCTCGCCCAGCCGGGCAAGCGCCGGATTAATGGGCGTCTGCTCCACAGCGGAGTCGAGCACGACTTGAAGGACCTCTTCGCGTCGCTTCTTGCAGTGACCACAGCGCCCATCCGGGAGCTGCGGCGGCAGCGGACACGTCGGCTCGTCCAACAAGATGTACTGGCGGAGCATCTCCGTCAGCTTAAACAGGCTTCCTTCAAAGAGGCGCTCCGCGACGGGGCTCTCATCCTCTTCGATAATCGCAACGGTCTGCAGCATTCGCGGCCCGGAGGTCACGTGTTTCAGCTCGAACTGCTCATCGATATTCAGGTCGACGGGCTGCTCGAAGTACTGGTCGCAGCGACTGCAGGGCAGCGCTACCTGCGTATTGGCCTTGCCCCGCACGATCAGAGTTCCGCCGGTGTTAGAGAATGTGACGCGCCCTTCGATAGGGCGCGTGCACTCCACATGTTCGTCCACCAGTGGGGGCTCATGGATATCATAAGGCAGGGAATTCCCTGCCTCCCTTAATACTTCGGTAATATCGAGCCGCATAATGTTACCCCAGGCACCGCTGATTGTCCAGTTTGGCGTTACCGGCCCTCAAGCAGCTCACGGCCGCGCTGCACCTGGTTTACCGCTTTGTTAAGAACAGTCTCGAGGTTCGCCAGCAGGTCGTTCGCGTAGGCATCTGCGCCCTGTCGAATCGACATCGCGTCTTCCCGCGCTCGGAATTCGATATCCTGAGCGAGCTCTCGCGCCCGTTGGGTCAGTTCATCACTGGCAACCGTGCGCTCCGCCTGCGCCTCGGCTTCCGCCAGAATGTCGTCCGCTGCCGCGCGCGCATCCGCGATGATCTGCTGCGCCTCACGCTCGCCGGCATCTCGCGCCTGGACGGCTTCCGCCTGGGCCGCCTCTCGCTGAAGTCGAGCCTGATTCTGCAGCTCTTCGCGCTGCCGTCGGGTCTCTGCCGCGATCTCCTCGCGGATGCGGCCCGCCTCCGATTTGGCGCTGGACACCTCGTTTAGCGCTGCCTTCCGCGCGTCGCCCACGACACGCTCGGCGTTCTCACGCGTCTCCTCGACAATGCGCTCGGAGTCGTGCGCCAGTTTGGAAGCGCGTTTCATCTCCTCTGGCAGGTTGGCCCGAATTTTCATGACGGTCATATGGAAGCGATCTTCGTCGAAGCGAAGCATCGCGCCCATTATCCGCGGCGTATTCTCCACGAGATCCTCGAGCTCGGTAAGGAGCTTGAGGATATCGACTCCACCGAGCGAGGGCGCCACGAAGCGCGGCTGATCCCCCTGGCGGGAGGGCATGACATGGTTCGACTTCACCTCAATCGTGCCCTTTACCGGCTCAGGCTGACGTTCGGGCGAATTCTTGTCGGAGGCGTTCTTCAACATGCGCGGGTACCAACCCTTCCACCGCTCCGCCAAGACGGGCGATCTCTTTCACGATGTTCGAACTCAGGTAGATGTATTCCGCTCCTGTCATCAGGAAGACGGTTTCCACCGCGCTGCTGAGGCGTCGGTTCATTAGCGCCATCTGCAGCTCATATTCGAAGTCCGATACGGCCCGGAGGCCCCGGACGATCACACTCGCGCCCCGCTGGGACGCGTACTCGACGAGAAGCCCTTCAAAAGCGTCTACCGTAACATTTGGCCAGCGCTCGCACGCCTGGCGCACCATTTCGAGGCGCTCGTCTACCGTAAACAGCGGCGTCTTCGCGTAGTTGCGAGCCACTGCCACCAGCACCGAATCAAACATTCCGGCCGCTCGCTCGATGATATCGAGATGACCGTTCGTTACCGGGTCAAAACTGCCCGGAATCATCGCCCTCGCCATTCTGCCCCGCTTCCCACGCCCACCGCGTTCCGGCCGGGCTCAGCTAACGTTCACGAGCTCGAAGCTTGCGGCCGCGCGCGCCACCGCCCTGCGGAGTGGCGCACTTTCCGGCCTTTCGAGCCGGGGATCGGCGGCCACCAGAGCAAACGCCGCACTGCGCGTTTCAAGCAGAACGTCGAGGTCACGCACTACATCCGCGATCACCAGCTCGGGCAGTCCGCTCTGGCGCGTCCCGTAGAATTCACCCGGGCCACGGAGTTTCAGATCCTCTTCGGCGATACGGAAGCCGTCCCCGGTCTGAGTCATCACGCTCATGCGGGCCGCGCCCTCGTCTGTCTTCGGGTCTGACATCAGTATACAGTAAGATGCAAACTGGCCGCGCCCTACTCGCCCGCGAAGTTGATGAAGCTGCGCGAGTCCGAAGCGCTCTGCATCTTCAATGATGATCAGGCTTGCGTTCGGCACATCGATTCCAACTTCGATCACCGTCGTAGCAACCAGGATATCGATGTCGTGCGCCTTGAAGCGCGCCATCACATCGTCTTTCTCCTCTGGCTTCATCTGACCGTGGAGCAGTCCCACCCGGTATTGCGGGAAGACCTCAGTGGCAATCTGCTCGCTAAGCCGCGTCGCGCTTTTCGCCTGGAGCTTTTCGCTCTCCTCGATCAACGGGCAGACGACATAGGCCTGCCGTCCCTCCGCCAGAAGTCGCTGCGCCGCCGAGTATACCTGGTCGCGCTGTGCGGGTCTCTTCCAGTGCGTCGTAATCGGCTTCCGGCCGGGCGGAAGCTCATCGAGTATCGAGACATCGAGGTCGCCATAGAGTGTGAGCGTCAGCGTGCGCGGAATGGGCGTCGCTGTCATTACCAATATATGGGGCCACGCGCCCTTCTTTGCGAGAGCCTGCCTCTGCAGTACGCCGAAGCGATGCTGCTCATCGATGAGCGCGAGACCCAGGCTCGCGAACTCGACTCCCTCCTGAATCAGCGCGTGCGTGCCGACCGCCACCCGCGATTGACCGCCGAGAAGCCGCTCGCGCACGCCTCGCTTCGCCTTTTCGGAGAGGCTGCCGAGCGCCAGCTCCACCGCAAGCCCTAGCGGCTCCAGAAGCCGCCGAAGTACGATGGCGTGCTGCTGAGCCAGAATCTCCGTCGGCGCCATCAGCACCGCCTGGTGCCCGTTCTCGACCGCCATCAGGATCGATGCGAGCGCAACCATCGTCTTGCCGCTCCCGACATCGCCCTGCAGGAGGCGGTTCATACATCGGCCGCTCGCCAGGTCGCCCGAAATCTCGCCGATGGCCCGCTGCTGAGCGCCGGTGAGCTCAAATGGTACGATCGTAGCGAGATCGGCGCGAAGCCGAGCCAGATCGACGGAGAGGCAGGGAGCGCCGCTATGGAGGCTCTGCGCCTGCCGCCGCTGCGCCAACAGCGTCTGCAGCAGAAAGAACTCCTCGAAAACAAGGCGGCGGCGGGCGGCCTCAAGTTCGCCCATGCTGCCTGGAAAATGGATGTGCCTCGCGGCTAAGGGCGCGCTCATCAGGCGGTGCTCGTGCAGCATCGCCGGGGGCAGCGTCTCCTCTACGTCTGGCAGCGCCAGGGCGAGAGCGGTGTCGATCAGCCGCCGCCACCGAGTCTGCCCGATCCCCTCGACCGACGGGTAGACCGGCACGATTCGGTTCACGGAGAGCGAATCGCTCCCCTCGCCAATCTCTTCCCACTCAGGCGCCTGGATCTCAAACGTCCAGCCGCTGCGCCTCACCATGCCGTAGACCACCAGCGGGCGGCGGGCCGCCATGGCTGCTCTGAGCGGCCGCTCGACATAGGGCTGGTTGAACCAGACCAGTTTGAGCGCCGCGCCCTCGTCGTCCAGAAGCGCCTCGGTAATCTTCATCGAGGGCCTGGGCGCTTTGGTGCGAACGTCGAGGAGCTGCCCTCGCAGGGAGATTGTCTCGCCACCCTCCAGCTCACGAACGTGGCGGAAGTGGGTTCGATCCTCCCAGCGGCGCGGAAAGTGCCGAAGCAGGTCGCCGATGGTGCGAAGCCCCAGCTTCTCGAGGCTCGCGGTCAGCTGCGGCCCTACTCCTCGCAGCGATTGGAGCGGCTCATCGAGGCGCGAGCCGGCGCGATCGCGGGCTTCCATGGTCTCTCCTGCGGTGGCCCGACGTTAGACTTCGTATTGTAACCGTGCCGAGTTCGGCTTGTCAACATTCCTCTGAGCAGAACGACGGCACTCTCTGGCCGCCGTTCGACTCAGTATACCTGCGCCGAAACAGGATTCGCCCCGACGCGCGAAACGAATCGCGGCGGGGCGAATTGATAGTCTGTATTAGCGATAGTGCAGGAAACTACTGAATCCTCACGAACGCGGAGCGGTGCGCGGGAACGGTGATTTCGATCGTTAGCACACCCGGCGCGCTGCCGGGCACGACCCGGCTCTCCAGATCATGAGTCGTTCCTTTATAGGTCCAGGTCGCTATTGGCGCGGCCGCGGCCGCGCTCTTACCGGTCTGAAACTCCACGCGAAGGGGCAGGTCGTCGTTCTGATAGTTGGCAACCACCGCGGTCTGGCCGCCATCGGCCTCCACGGGCTTCAGGGTCGCAAAGAGGCGCCACGGCGCGAGGACGCTTATCGAAACGCTCTTCCCATTCACCCTGAAGAGGAGGTAGTGCTGGAAGCCGCCGTCCTCGGGCGAACCGTCCGTTGGTGCGCCCCCGCCGCCGGTGACAATGTAGTGGACCCCATCCTTCTCGGTCTGGTAGAGCAGGTGCTCGTGCCCACTGATCACATACTCAACGTGTCGCTTCACGAAGAGAGCATGCAGCACCTTGCGAGTCGCATTGTCTGCTCCCTCCTGGCTGGATTTGGAGAAGAGCGGATGATGCATGAAGATAAAGGTGTGGGCAGCGCCAGAGTTCGCCGCCAGGTCGGCCTCGAGCCACTTCAATTGTGCGTCTCTCACGGCCGATGTCGCGCCGATCTCTTCGGTGTTCAGGCAGACGAAGTGGGAATTGCCATAGTCGAACGAGCCGTAGAGCCGGCCCATCTTCTTCTCGTAGAGTGCGGCCATCTCCTGGCGATCGTAGATCTCGTGATTGCCCGGTGTGTTGTACACCGGAATAGCTGAGAGCGCCACCGTGGCGAGGAAACTGTCGTACTCCGCCTCTGTCTCCCGTAGGGAGTCGTCGGATCCGTAGATGCTGTCTCCCGTCCAGAGCGCAAAGGCGGGCCGGATCAGCCTCAGCTCCCGAAATATCTGCTCAGCAGTGGGCGGCGGGGGTATTCCCCGCCCGGTGGACCGGCTATCGCCGCTCACGGCAAAGGTGAAGTGGACGGGGTTGGCTGGCGCAGGGACGTGCTGAATGCCGGGCGCGGAGGGCAGAGGCAGCAGCGGAAGCGTTGAGGTTGCGCATGCCGGGAGCGCGAGCGCAAGGAAGAGAGAGGCTGGAACGAAGCGATAGAACATGGCGAGCGAAGCTCCTTGGCGTGTGGAAAGTTCAGATTCTGGAGTGCACGGATATCACCTACGGCTTCGATCATACCTTCGCATCGGCGGCTACGGGCAGGCTTAATGGAAATTTAATACGCGCTTAACGTGAACATAATACGAGATCTCCATACTCCTCCTCGTTGCACGGGTTACCGCATCGACACAAGGAGACCATATGGCACGCAGAGCCTTTACGCTCATCGAATTGCTGGTTGTCATCGCGATCATCGCGATCCTCGCCGCTATCCTGTTCCCGGTTTTCGCTCAGGCTAGAGAGAAGGCGCGCGCCGCAAGCTGCCTCTCCAACGCCAAGCAGTCCGGCCTGGCGATCCTGCAGTACGTGCAGGACTACGATGAGGCGCTGCCGGTCGCATTCAAGGATGCCTGGCTCTATGGGCCACTCACCGCGCTGTACAATACCAATCCGGGCATGGTCGGGCAGCCAGAGGGCGTAGCGGCCGAGATCTACCCGTACACCAGGAGCTGGCAGATGCAGCAGTGCCCCGACGATCATTCTCAGAGCGTCGGCGATGCCGCAACCGGCCCGGCCGGCGTGCCGAATAACGCGATCGGGATGCGCTTCTGTGAGATGTACGGCTCCTCCTTCAAATACACCCACGAGGGCTACTCAAACCCATATCCGGTGAAGACAATCACCGGTTATGCGACGAATTCCGCCGAGTGCCCTTCCGGTGGAACGATCGTAGGAAAGAACTACACCTCGCCCGGCGCGTGCAACCTCACCGGCATCGGCGTGGCCACCCTGGCCGCCTTCACACGGCCTGCAGAGACCCGGCAGTTCGCCGACTGGCAGAAGACCTACGTTGACAAGCCGAGCCCCTATGCCTTCCACCCCAATGGCCAGAACCTCGAGTACTTCGACGGCCATGCCAAGTTCGTAACGGGAAACTCGGTCTACTCCACAGGCTGCGACGGCCTCGATTGGGCGTGGGACAATCCCGGCTCCTGCAACGTTCTGGGAGTTCAGCGCAGCGCCAACTAGCCATACCCGACTCTTCGGGAAAGATCACGAGCCCTGGACGGCGAATCGTCCAGGGCTCGCCTGTTGTGCAGGGCCGTCAGACAAGCGCTGCCCGGGATTGCAAAGCTTACGAATAGTTGGAACGACAGCCAGAGAAGGCATGTGGCGAATCGGCTGTCGACGTACGCGTTCGCTCGCAAAAGAGTGCTGGAAAATAATCGAGGGAACAACTCGTATGGGTATACTTATCTATCAATCGCGCCGTCTTATTGGTCTCTAAAGCGAGGATGCTCAGGCAGGCCGCAGCGTACGAGCGCATACCACCTCATGCATGCCATCCGGGTCAACACCTGAGTTGCCCGGGGGGATGCCCCGGCGCGCCCAGCGCGCCGGACGGAGCTAATGGATCAGATGACCGATCAACGCCCTTCCGAGCGCAGAGCTGCTCCCGAGCCACTTCAACCCGTCGCGCCGCCGCCGCTCACCCTCAGTAAACGAATTCGTCGGCTGGTATTCGGCAACCCGATCTCGACAGAACATGCCGATCACAGCCTTCTTCCAAAGATTCTCGCGCTCCCGGTCTTCTCCTCAGACGCCATCTCGTCGGTCGCCTATGCGACGCAGCAGATCGTGCTGGCGCTCGGCGGCGCGGGTCTGATGATGGCGGGCGAGCAGAGGCTTCGGATCACCGATCCCGCGAACGCAAGTATCTATTCGCACGCAACGATGCTGATCACGGGCATGATCGTGGCGCTGCTCGTAATTGTTGTCATCTCCTACTGGCAGACCATCTTCGGTTACCCGAGCGGCGGCGGCTCGTACATCGTCTCCAAGGATAATCTGGGCACCCTTCCGGGCCTTATCGCCGCGTCTGCGCTGCTGATCGATTACGTCCTCACCGTTGCGGTCTCGATCGCAGCGGGTATTCAGAACCTTGAGAGCGTGCCCCTCTTTGGCTTTCTGCACGTGAAGGAACACCTAGTCCTCTGGTGTCTTCTCGCAATCCTTGTACTCACTCTTGCGAACCTCCGTGGGCTCAAGGAGTCGGGAACAGTCTTCGCCCTCCCCACCTACGGCTTCGTGATCATGTGCTATGTAATGATAGGGATCGGTTTCCTGGGACACTTCATCGGCTGGCATTTCCATCCCGAGTTTGTAAACCAGGAGTGGGGCGGAACTAAGGCGTTCGAAACCCTGGGACTGGTTGTGTTCCTCCGGGCCTTCGCCAATGGCTGTTCCGCCATGACCGGGACGGAAGCGGTAAGCAATGGCATTCCGGCCTTCCGCGAGCCCAAGTCCCAGAATGCCGCACTCACCCTCGTGGGGATGGGCGTTATCCTCGGGACCATCTTCCTCGGTATCTCCGGGCTCGCAATGAAATTCCATGTGGTCTACTGGGAGGGCGGCGTGACCCCTGCGCCGGCCGTCTTCGACCAGATTTCGGCGGCCGTCTTCGGCAAATATGGACACTGGGCCTGGGCTTACGTTCTGACACAGGTGGTTACCGCCCTGATCCTCGTGCTCGCAGCGAACACGAGCTATGCCGACTTTCCCCGCCTCGCATCCATTCTGGCGCGGGACCGCTTCCTGCCGAAGCAGCTCTCCAACCTGGGCGACAAGCTTGTCTTCAACAACGGGATCGTTGTGCTCGGGCTCTTTGCAGCACTGTTGATCGTGGTAAAGAGGGGAAGTGTCGACGCGCTGATCCCGCTCTACGCGGTCGGCGTATTCAGCGCCTTCACCCTTTCGCAGCTCGGCATGGTGGTCCACTGGTTCCGATTGAAGGATCGCGGCTGGCAGGTGCGGGCCGTCATCAACGGAGTGGGCGCATTAACTACGTTCCTTGTTCTCCTGGATATTGCATTTGAGAAGTTCCTCGAAGGGGCATGGATCGTCATTGTTCTGGTCGCGGTCTTCGTGACGGTATTCAAGAAGATCTACAATCACTACGCCCATGTGGCGCAGCAGCTCAAGATGTCGAACTACCGGCCGCCGGAGACACCGCTCACCAATACCGTGCTCGTGCTGGTTCCAACTCTTCACCGGGGCGTGATGCCGGCCCTTGAGTACGCCCGTTCGCTCTCGCCGGACTGCCGCGCCATCCATATCGAGAACGATCCCGCGGCCACCCCGCGTCTCAAGGAGAGGTGGGAGCACTGGGGCCGGGATGTCCCGCTTGTCATTCTCAACTCCCCATACCGGTCGCTTATCGGCCCGATTATGCGCTATCTCGACGCGGTGCAGACAGAGCGGCGCAACCACCTGGTGACGGTGGTCGTGCCCGAATCGGTGACCGCGCGCTGGTGGGAATCGCTGCTGCATGGCAACTCGGGGCTGCTGCTGAAGCTCGCACTTCTCGGCCGCAGAGATGTGATCGTCGCGAATGTGCGCTACTATCTCGACGACTCGGACGCGCCGGCTTCCCCGGAGGCGTTCGCCGAAGAGGGTTCACCCGTTGTAGGCGGCCACCCGCACTAATTCCATCGGCCCGGCAGGCAGGAACAGAGCAATATGATTATCGAGACGAAGGCCGATGTGGTGCGTCTCTCCGGCGCGCTGCATAAGAACC
>JBBRJW010000050.1:0-9177 GCA_038218705.1 Chthonomonadales bacterium
ATCGCTCCAAGAGCTACGAGCAGCTTGCCGACGAGTCCGCAGAGGTCGGTCGCGGCCACTCCGCGATCTGGAGCGACACGCCCACCGTCGTACAGAAGAGCTTCGGGGCGCACGAACTGCCGGCAGAGTTCACCGTGGATCTCCCCACCCCAAAGGGCAAGCACCCGGCCTACCCCCGCATGCTCTTTCTGCGTCGGGAGGTGCTCGGGCCAGGGGCGAGACCGGCTCCGCTGCCAGCGGGCGCAGTGGCGCCTGGGACGATGGCCCCGGGCGATAGCCTTGCCGAGCTTCCGAACCCATTCCTGCTAGGAACCGCCCCCGCGCCGGTTGCGCTCCCTCGGCCGCACGTCACAACGGTCGACCGCCTGTCGTCACTTCAGATGGTTAGCATGAAAGGCGAGGTGCTTCCGCTCGATACGCCGCTGCGGTGGCAGAAGGACAACAGCGCCGCGCAGGTTCTGCTGGTGGGCGGCGAGCTGAAAGCGCTGCCCGCGCTGCGCCTGATAGCGGCCGCGCGGCTTGTGATTCCGGTGGCAGGCGCGCACGACAAAGCGCCAGGCCGGGTGGCGGCCGTGCCGCTCAGCAGCGGATTCGAGATTGGGAAGGCAGCCCGCTTGCAGGCGCTCGACCAGGCGGCCGGCACGGCGGTCGCCGAGCGCCAGGTCGGGGGAGACTACGACCCGCCGCGCCTGCTCAAGATAGACGTCACCCGGTACATCAAGTCGGTGGCCGCTGGCGATGCGGCATTCCACGGCTTCGCTGTTCGAATGCAGCCGGACCGGAGCGTGGACGATGGGTGGACGGTCCGCTTGCGGCTGCCAAAAGCACCGCAGGTGACATTGGAGATCGATGTTTACACGCGCTAGAAACCGGATTTCTATCGGTCTGCTGGTGGCGCTGGCCCTCTGGATGGGGCCCTGTGTAGAGGCGCAGCTTCGCCCGCGAACCCCCCTGCAGACCTCCTTTCAGTCCGCCTGGACACTGACCCTGCCGGATCGCGCCAGACTGATAGAGATCGGGCAGGTGACGGACGCGCATCGCAACAGCCTGCTCCAGGTGATCGAGTCGACAAACGCGAATGACTTTCGCCGGCGTCTGCTCCTAAGCCACTGGGACGGCATTCGCTTCTCCGTCGACTACGAGACGGAGTTCTTTGGCACCGCCGTGGATGCGCTGCTGGCCGGGGTCTTTCATCCGACGGCTCCGATCGTGGTACAGCCTCCGGGCGGGAGCGGAGCGCCGCCAGGAACGCCGCCTCCAAAGGAGAAGCACGGGCCAAAGCCAGTTCAGCTCGCCCCGCAGCAGGTCGTCACGACCGAGGGGATCTATAGCTGGACAGGCAAGGGACTGGTTCGGCACTTCACCGCGCCAACCAACATCAAGCTGGCTCTGGTGCGCGATCATACGCCGGACCTCCTGGTGACCGGTTTTGGCGACGCCTCGAACCTATTCGACGTGAGTGGAACAGAGGCGCACGTTTCGCTGGAGAGCGCCCCGCGTGAGGGCGATGGCTACGTGCGATACGGCGCCGGCACACAGGATTTCTCGGGCAGCGAACGGCTGGCCCTCAAGGGGGGCGCGCGGTTTGTCCAGTCGCTCTGGAGCGGGCGAACACACTGGCTCGTAGGACTTGTGCCCGGCCCGGCTGCGCCGACGACCGACCTGCCGGATGCGCGGAGCGGCGATCGGATCGTGGTGATGGGGCTCCCGACCGGCCGCCGGGAGGGTTCTTTCTGGGCGGTTAAGCCGGATGACCTGGAAGAGCTCTGGAGCAGCGACGCGCTTCCGGGACGGGTCCTGGATGTGCGGATTGGAGACCCGAGGAACGAAGGGCACGATGGCATCCTCGTCCTCACCGCCGAGAATGGCGAGAAGCTGCGCGTGCTCCGGTTCTTCGTTCCGGTGACAGGCGTTCAATCGCGCTAGCGGGCGTACCAGATGCGATAGGGGGAGATTGCGGGAGGGGACTTGTGAACTCGAAGAGATTAACGATAGCGCACATTTTCGGTCTGGCCGCCGCGTTCGTGGCGGTACCCGGGGTTTCGCTTGGCGCGCCAACACCTGCGCCGACGCTTACGGTTGTTACCTCCGAATTCCTTCAGATCACGGTTCCCGATGGCTCGCCTGTACGGGAGACCCTGGCAGGAAAAGGCGAGGATGGGCGCATCGATCGAATCGAGGTCGATCTCAAGGCCGCCGCTCGCACGGCTAGCTTTCGGGTAGCCAGCCAGGACGACGCTCGCTTCGGGACTGGAGGCGTCTCCCCGAGCGCTGTCGGCCGCAAATCGAAGGGCCGGAACTTCGTGAATAATCACGGAACGTATGCCTGGGTGACCGACCACTTCCTCTATCTGCGCCTGCCTTACCCGCTGCTGCGCGGGCGTCACTACAGGGTCGAGATGACCGGGGTCGTGACGAAGCCATTCGCCACGGAAGTAATTTTTGTCGAGAGCCAGGTTCACAGCGCGGCCATTCACGTCAACACGATCGGATACGCCCCCAGAGCCCCGGAGAAGTTCGCATACCTGTCGCACTGGATGGGCGACCTCGGGCCCCTCGGCCTGGACGATCGACACGGACCTGCCTTTCATGTGGTCGAGCGTTCGACCGGGAAGTCGTATTTCGATGGCGCTGTGCGGCTTCGAAAGCGCCTGACGGAAGCGGAGAGCGGACAGGGCGAAATCGACGGGCGCAATGGAAACCTGACCTCTGCAGACGTATGGGAGTGCGATTTCTCAGGGCTGAAGCGGCCGGGCGAGTACGTGATTGCGGTCGACGGGATTGGAAGCTCGCTCCCGTTCCGTGTCGATTCGGATGTATACCGCAAGCTGTTTCGAGTGACAGCGCGCGGCCTCTACCATCAGCGATGCGGGATCGAGTTGAAGCAGCCGTATACGGAATGGGTGCGCGATGCGTGTCACCGTCCCGAGATGCGCCCCTTTCTCACCACCACAGACAACTACCTGATTACTCCGCATCATGACGGCGATCCGAATGCAGCGTCAAAGACAACCGGCGAAAGGCGGTTGGTCTGGGGCGGATGGCACGATGCCGGGGACTGGGACCGCGAGTCGTGGCATCTGGAGGCGGCCGACACACTGCTGATCGGCTACGCGCTCGCGCCCGGCAAATATCACGATGGCGACCTGAATATACCGGAGAGTGGTAACGGTATTCCCGACATCCTCGACGAGGCCGCATTCGACATCGACTACTATCGTCGGATTCAGAGGCCGGATGGAGGCGTCAGCGTTGGGTTTTACGAGAGCAGCTACCCGAAGCCGGGTATGACCTCGGTGAAGGACCCTATGGGCTGGTACATCTATGCGGAAGACGCCGCGCAGACCTACCGGTACGCGGGATCGGCCAGCCGGCTCGCGTGGTGCCTTCGTGAAGCGGGCAAGCCGGAACTCGCAAAGGGCTATATCGCAAGCGCGCGCAGGGCCTGGAGCTGGGCATGGTCGCATGAGCCGGCAGACCCGAAGGTCTCCGTTCGTGATGAGCGCGCCAGCGCCGCGGCCGGGCTCTTCCGCGCGACGGGCGAGAAGGCGTTCGAGGAGGCCTTTGCGAGGGACTGCCAGGTCTCGACGCCTACCTCGGCCCTCCTCTGGTGGGAGCACTACGATCAGCGGTTCGCCGTCTGGACGCTCATTATCGGTGCAATCCCCGGTCAGGATATGGCCCTGCGAAATCGACTCACAGGCGCGGCAATCCACTGGGCCGACACCGAGTTTGTGGAGACGGCCAAAAAGCGCTCCCCTCGGAATGGATACCCCTGGTACAATCCGCTCTCGTGGAGCGCGGATACCGTTCCACAGACCCTCGGGCTCATGGTCGCCCACCGGCTTACGGGAGAAGATCGGTTCCTCGCCCCGCAATACACCGCAAGCGATTTCTGCCTCGGCGGCAACCCTCGGGACATGACCTGGGTAACCGGCATGGGCCCGATTCACCCGCACGACGTGATGCAGTGGGATTCCTGGTATCACCCGCTCTTCTACCGAACCGGAGAGTCTGTTCCCGGAATTGTTCCCATGGGACCCACCCACTACATTCCGGGGAAGGCCGTGGGAAATTGGGATGCAGGCTGGGCACAGCAGAACTGTCTCTACCCGGAAGCGCGGCTCTGGCCCACCCATGAGCTCTGGCTGGAGAACCGATACACTCCTGCTACGAACGAGTTCACGGTTGGACAGATCGCGACGGCCGCCGTTGCTTATGGCTATCTTCAGGCAGACGCCTCGAAGGCCGGACCGTAGAATCCGGGCCTCCATCTCGGAGCCATTTACAAACGGCGAGCGGGCGGGTAGACTAAGGGCGTAATCAGGGCTTGACTCTTCGGGCAGTGCTGCCACAACATCCAAGCAATCGCGGTGCCAATGGCTGACACCGGTGTTCGAGGAGGCAGGCATCCCATGAGTCTTTTTGACGGTTACACGCAGGGCGCGTGCTACGACGAGATGTTCACAACGGACGGCTCGCCGCGCCCCCACTACGAATCCCTCCACCGTGTTCTCGGCAGCCTCGATAGCGCAGCGTTTCGCGCGCGTGGCGAGCTGGCAGATCTGACGCTTGTAAACCAGGGGATTACCTTCACGGTCTACAACGATGATCGCGGCGTCGAGAAGCCATTTCCGATGGACCTCGTTCCCAGAATCATCCCGCCCCGGGAATGGGAGCAGATCGAGCGGGGCCTGACGCAGCGCGTACGGGCACTCAACCTCTTCCTCCACGACGTCTATCACAATCAGCGGATTCTGCGGGACGGTAAGATTCCGCGTGATCTGGTTGTCAACGCGCCGAACTTTCGGCGCGAGTTCGTGGGCGCGGATGTTCCGAACGATCTCTACGTTCATATCTGCGGGACGGACCTGATCCGCGACGCAGACGGAACTTACCGTGTTCTGGAAGACAACTGCCGAACGCCCACCGGGATCTCCTACGTTCTCGAGAACCGCATGATCCTGATGCGGGTCTTCTCCCGCCTCTTCCAGGAGAACCCTGTCCGCCCGGTCGATCAATATACCACACAGCTCCTGGCGAACCTCCGCGCGCTTTCGCCCGGCGGGCGCGACAATCCCACCGTGGTGCTGCTCACCCCCGGCCTCTACAACAGCGCCTACTTCGAGCACAGCTTTCTCGCTCAGCAGATGGGGATCTCGCTGGTGGAGGGGCGCGACCTCTTTGTAGACGACGCCGTCGTCTACATGAAGACGATTCAAGGGCCGCGCCGCGTAGACGTCATCTATCGCAGGGTCGACGACGATTTTCTCGATCCACTGGTCTTCCGGCCGGACTCGGCGCTGGGAGTCTCGGGCCTCGTGAACGCTTACCGGGCGGGAAATGTCGCGCTGGCCAACGGCATAGGCACGGGCGTGGCGGACGATAAGGTGATCTACGCGTTTGTCCCGGAGATGATTCGCTACTACCTGGGGGAAGAGCCGGTCCTGCCAAACGTCGATACTTTCCTTGCGAGCCGGCCCGACGACCTACAGTACATCATCGAGCACGCCCACGAGCTCGTGATAAAAGCGGCAAACGAATCGGGCGGCTATGGAATGCTCATCGGCCCGCAGGCGAGTCGCGAAGAGGTCGCCGAGTTTGTCGAGAAGGTAAAGGCGGACCCGCGCAACTACATCGCGCAGCCGCTCATTCAGCTTTCGAGCTGCCCCTGCTTTATCGATGGCAGCTTTGGCGCCCGGCACGTCGATCTCCGGCCCTATATTCTATGCGGCGATAAAGTGACGATTATCCCGGGTGGGCTCACGCGAGTTGCCCTGCGGAAGGGTTCGTACGTCGTCAATTCATCCCAGGGCGGCGGCAGCAAGGATACCTGGGTGGTCGCGGTGTCGCCTACAGACGCTCAGGGCCCGGAAGCGCCTCTGCCAATCCATGCGCCGGAGCCGCAGACTCAGAGCCAGTCGATGGGCGCACTGTCCCAGAGCCAGGGCGTCGTCAGCAGCCACTCCGTTCAAGAGCAGCACGCTACCCTCCTCAGCCTCGACGCCGATGCCTGCTTCTGGATCGGCCGATACATCGAGCGTGCGGAGGCCGTGGCGCGCATTATCGACGTGCACTACCACTTCCGCCTCGAGAGCCCGCTCATCGGCGAGACCATGCGCTGGAGCTCCATTCTTGCGCTCTACGATGAAGGCGAGACTTACCGGGAACGGTACGATGAGGAGGACGAGTGCAGCATCGTCCACTTCTTCACATGCGATGAGAAGAATCCCAACTCCATCCACGCCTGCGTGCGCGCGGCTCGGGAGAATGCGCGCTCCATTCGCGATCAGATCTCCTCGGAGATGTGGGAGAGCCTGAACACTTTCTATCTCGACCTGATGGAGTGGGATGCAACGCAGATCATGGCGGGCTCGCCACACGCATTCTTCCAGCGGGTGAAGAATGCGACCCACCTCTTTCAGGGGATTGCGAACCGAACGCTTCCGATGGGATCCTGCCGCGACTTCCTGGACGCTGGCCGTTTCCTGGAGCGTGCGGACCAGACCGCCCGTATACTGGATGTAAAGTATCACGACCTGCTGCCCCGGCACCAGCCTGACGGGCCGGACCCTATTGTTCCGCCGGCGGTCGGCTCGCCCGATCCATTCGGTGTGGGCGGACCGGTGGACGTACACGGCTGGATTGCAGTGCTCAAGTCGGTTGGGGCGCACGAGGCGTTTCGGAAGGCGTATCCGCAGGGGGTGAGTCCGGCGCGCGTGGCGGCCTTCCTCCTATTGAACTCGCAGTTCCCGGCCTCGGTCCGGCACTGTGTCCGGCGGGTTGAGGGCGCGCTTCGGAGGGTGAGCCGGAATTCGGACAGCGCGCCAGCCGATGCGGCAGAGCGCGCGGTGGGGAGGCTGCACAGCAGTCTGAACTACATTACTCCGAGGGAGATCATAATCGGGGGCCTCCATGAGTTTCTCGAAGACGTTCAGGATCAGTGTCTGGAGATAGGGACGAGCATAGCGCAGACTTATCTGCGCTATTAGGAATGGCGCAACATGCTCCGAATAACGCACTGCACGCGGTACCGCTATGCGCTGCCGGCAGCCGAAAGCCATAACGTCGTCCGGCTGATGCCGTTGAGCGACGAGGATCAACAGTGCATCTGGTTCCAGCTGCGTGTTGTGCCAACGACCCGCATTCGGGACTATGAGGGCCCGGGCGGGCGAGAGCACTACTTCCTGGTTCGCGAGCCACACACGCTGCTCGAGATCACTGCCGAGTCACTCGTCCGCACCTGCCGGGAAAACCCGTTCATGGACCTGAATCTCGTCCTGGACGACTGGAGCTTCTACCGGACCGAAGCTGTCCGTCAGGGCTATGCGGAGTTCCTGGCTCCTACGCGGCTCGTGCCGATCATACCTGAAGTACATGCCATCGCGGCTGCGGCGCGTGTTGACGCCGGGCCGAGCGCAGCCTCGTTTGCCCGCTCGCTCACGAGCTACCTCTTCGAGTGGCTGACTTACGAACAGGGCGTGACTTCGTCCCGCACCGGGCTGGAGGAGTTTATGAGGGAGCGGCGAGGGGTCTGTCAGGACTACGCGCACCTGATGCTCGCCGTCTGCAGGAGTCGGGGCATTCCCGCCCGCTATGTGAGCGGGTATGTCTACAGCGGAGCCGGGGAGGACTCCCTGGTGGGCGAGCAGACATCGCACGCGTGGGTGGAGTGCCTGCTGCCGGGCGAGGTGTGGCGGGGCTTCGATCCAACCAACGCTCTGCTGGCTGATGATCACTACGTAAAGGCGCACGTCGGGAGGGACTACGACGATATTGTCCCGCTTCGCGGCACCTATCGGGGCGCATCGAACCACTCCATTGAGGTGGAGGTCCGGGTAGAGGCGGAATCGGCGCCCGTTCTTACGTAACGGCCGCCGGGACCCGTCACGAGCCCTGTCCGGTCGGCTCCTCGAATCGGATGGTCGGCTGCTCGTGGGCGGCCCTTCGCAGAGCGCTCTCCCACTTGGCCTGGAGCTCAAGGAAGTCCGCGTCGGTGGACGCAAACCTTCGCCTGCGGCGGATATCGAGCTCGTTATTGCTATACACGACCAGGTCGATCGGGGGACCAACCGTTACATTGGAGCGCATGGTGGAGTCGATTGAGATCATGGCGCACTTTGCGGCTTCGTCCAGCGTGGTGGACTCGTAGCGGATTGCGCGCTCAAGCACTGGCCTGCCGTACTTACATTCGCCAATCTGGAGGAACGGGGACTCTTCCGTAACGTTCAGGGGATTCCCCTGGGGATAGATCATATAGAGGTCGGGGTCTTCGCCGCGGATCTGGCCGCCGAGTAGGATATGGACATTAAACTGGTAATCGTCCTTTTCCAGCGCCTCGCGATCCATGTCAGAAACCCTGCGCACCTGCGCCCCCACCATCCGGGCCGCCTCGTAGAAGCTCTCGGCGCAAGCGAGGCCCTCGCCCAGTTTGAAATCGCGCTCAAGCAGCTTGATTACAGACTGAGTGACCGAGAGACTGCCGCTGGTGAGAAGGATAAAGACACGGTCTCCCGGATGTGAGAAGATGTGCATTTTCCGGCAGACATTTACCTGGTCGTACCCGGCATTCGTTCTGCCGTCGGAGGCCATCACCAGTCCGACCTTCGTTTTGATACCGAGGCAATAAGTCATCCATGTTCCCCTTTTTCGATGCACGATCGATGGCGATCATGGCGTGCGGAGATTGTACCCGATGGAGCGCACCTCTCAGGGCTGCTGTCAGTCGAACTATCGGAGTGCTTTTCCGTAGATCCGACTGGTGAATTGCCTCTGTTCTCCCCTTCGACGGCGAAGGCCCGCCGGCCGGCGGTAACCCTGAAAGGCGCCGTCATGTTACTGAAAATCGGCTTTGAGCTTGCGTTTAGATCGTCTCATCCGACTCCCATGTTGCTGATGCTTGCGGTTCACCCCACCGTTTCGCACTTACTGCTGCACCCCGAGCAGATCGAATCCGACCCACCGGTGGCGATGGACGGATACATTGATGTGTACGGCAACCGGTGCGCACGGATGGTTGCGCCCGTTGGCCTGCTCCGCCTTCGGTACGATAACCTCATCAACGTGAGCCCCCATCCTGAACCGGCCTATCCGTCGGCGATGCAGCATCCCGTGGAAGCGCTGCCTCCTGAAACCCTTCAGTTCCTGCTCGCCAGCCGCTACTGTGAAGTCGACAGG
>JBBRJW010000051.1:0-9103 GCA_038218705.1 Chthonomonadales bacterium
TTGCGAAAGCAAGGAGAGATCACTTTGTTTGTAGGGCGTGGAGTTCTTCACGCGCAATCATACGGCCGGGCAAAGCAAATGATTCCCGCAAGGGTGAACTGTTACACCGCTGCCAGGGCCTTGTACTGAGGCGGCAAAAACTGCTAGAATGGAATGTGAAGAGATGCACGATCAGACGCATTGTGCTTTCTCCCATGATTTTGACACGACTTCCGCCCAGTGCATCGGCCCGCCGATGACGACCGCGAAAAGCGCGACGAAGGAGCATCGCCTAATATGGCAACCGGACAGATTGTACAGGTGCAGGGCCCGGTCGTGGACATCGGGTTCGCCGCGGGCGAACTGCCCCAGATTGATAATGCGATCGTAATCAGGGACGAGCCGCGCGACATCGACCTCACCGTTGAAGTAGCCCAGCACCTCGGCAACGATGTGGTACGCTGCATCGCTATGTCGACCACAGACGGCCTCATTCGCGGTATGGCTGCCGTCGACACCGGCCAGCCGATTATGGTGCCCGTTGGCCGTGAGGCGCTCGGACGAATCTTTAACCTGCTCGGCAAGCCCGTCGATGAGAAGGGCCCTGTAAACGCGAAGGAGTTCTGGCCGATTCATCGTCCAGCGCCAACATTCGCCGAGCAGAGCAGCGCCCAGGAGGTCCTGGAGACCGGCCTTAAGGTTGTTGACCTCCTTACGCCTTTCCTTAAGGGCGGTAAGATTGGCCTCTTCGGCGGCGCTGGCCTCGGCAAGACGGTCCTTATCCAGGAGCTGATCACCAACATCGCTACCGAGCACGGAGGCTTCTCCGTGTTCGCTGGCGTGGGTGAGCGAACCCGCGAGGGCAATGACCTCTGGCTCGAAATGACGGAGTCCGGTGTTATCTCGAAGACCGCCATGGTCTTCGGCCAGATGAATGAGCCGCCCGGCGCGCGCCTCCGTGTGGCGCTCTCGGCCCTTACCATCGCCGAGTACTTCCGCGATGTCGAAGGACAGGACGTTCTCCTCTTCGTAGACAACATCTTCCGCTTTGTTCAGGCAGGTTCCGAAGTATCGGCACTTCTAGGGCGCATCCCCAGCGCGGTCGGCTACCAGCCCACGCTCGGAACCGAGATGGGCCAGCTTCAGGAGCGGATCACCTCGACCAAGAAGGGCTCTGTTACCTCCGTACAGGCGATCTACGTTCCCGCGGACGATCCGACCGATCCTGCGCCGGCCACGACATTTGCCCACCTCGATGCCTATGTCTACCTCGAGAGGCGCGTCTCTGAAAAGGGCATCTACCCGGCAGTCGATCCGCTCGCCTCCACCTCACGCATCCTCGATGCAAACGTGGTGGGCAAGGAGCACTACGAGATCGCCCGCCAGGTGCAGCAGATCCTCCAGCGCTACAAGGAGCTGCAGGACATCATCGCGATCCTCGGTATCGATGAGCTCTCGGACGACGATAAGCTGGTTGTCTCGCGCGCTCGCCGTATCGAGAAGTTCCTCTCACAGCCGTTCCGCGTGGCGGAGCAGTTCACGGGCCTGCCGGGCAAGTATGTACCGCTTAAGGAGACCATCCGCTCCTTCGCGGAGCTGCTGAGCTGCCAGCACGAAGAGTTGCCCGAGCAGGCGTTCTACAACGTCGGCAGCATCGACGAGGCCGTTGAGAAGGCACGCACGCTCAGCGCGTAAGCGCCCAACAGGACACATGCCGGAGGCGCCCCGTCCCAGGGCGGGGCGCCTCCCTGCAATATTGAGAGGGGATTGGGATGGCACTGTTTCCGCTGGAACTGGTTACGCCAGAGCGGCTGCTCTTCGCCGAGGAGGTCTCGTCCGTTCGCGCTCCCGGCATTGATGGCTCCTTCGGCGTAATGGCCCACCACGCGCCGCTTCTTACCGAACTCGAGACCGGCCTCATCAAGCTGACTCTCGCCGACGGCCGCGAGGCCTTCATCGCTACCACCGGTGGCTTCATGCAGGTGAGCCGCGAGAAGGTAATCATCGTCGCGGATGCCGCCGAGCTATCCGACGAGATCAACGTAGAGCGTGCCCGTGCGGCCGCTGCGCGGGCACGCCAGGCGCTCGAGGTACCGGAGAGCGATACGCATGCCGAGGAGTCGCGCAAGGCGCTGGAGCGCGCCCTGAACCGCATTCGCGTTGCACAGATGAACCACTGAGCTGCAGGCTCTTTATGCCGGTGGCGCCCTCTTCATTCGGAGAGGGCGCCTTTTTTGTGCCATCTTCGGGTGCATAAGCACTCCCAATGGCGCAGCCTAAGAATCCGTGGTGCTCAGTGGGTCATGGGAGCGGCCCTGTGCCTAACTCTGACCCTCTTACCTCCTCACTATCCTGCATTCGTTGAGGTCCGAAGCACTACTGCATCTCGCGCTCTGAAGGTTCGCCTGCCAATAGATCTGGGATCGCCGCAGGGAAGGTGCCTACTCCAATCCCACTAAGCAGGCTGCGAAGCCAGAGTGCAGCACACCCCGTGCGCCCAAATTGGTCACTTTCGCGCAAATGACTGCCTGGTATGGGTGTATGTGGTATGATCTCGAAACTAGGTTGCCCGATGTTGTAGACGTGCCTGACGCGAAACCGGCGGATTGTTTGTTCGCCTGGCGATTCAGGAAATAGATGGCTTTCCCTATCTCCTGACGCTGAGGACGCAATCTTGCCGGCAGATGGGAGGGGACGACGGCGGCGCGCGTGCGGTATGGTATTTCGAGCAGCATAGAGAGGTTCGCTTTGTGCGCAAAATGAGCATTGGATTGGTCGATCAATCTGATCAGCGTCGAACACGATCCCGACGCAGGAGGTCCAAGATGTCCCTTAATGTTCCATCGAACTACTTCACCCGCCCCACCGTCCTTCTTGTGCTGGGCTGTCTCGCAGCGGCGCCCCTCCTTACCGGCTGTGGCGGGGGAGGCGGAAATACTAACACCCCGCCCCCAAACAACGCTAGTACTGCTCAGACGACTGTCACTGCCGGATCCAACGCCAACATGGCGCTCCCAGCCTCAATGGGCCAGACAATTGCATTCTCTGTTCCCCCTGGCGCAGCTCCCGTGGGAACAACGATCACGGCTACCTCGCTTAGCCAGAGTACCCTTCCCCTCTCTTTCACCAGAGCGGCTAGTAAGCGGGGGTTTACGCTGAGTGCTGGCAACGTCTACGTTGCCGCATTCAAGCTCGCTGCGAGCGGCGGAATCACGCTGCTTACCGCGCCTGTCTCCGTGGGCGTCTCCGGTGTTCCAAGCTCACTGCCGCCTGGCACATCTGTCCACGTTGCCTACCTTCAGAATGAGGGACTGCCAAGCGCCGCATGGAACGATGTAGCAACGCTGTCTGTTTCACAGGTTGGCGTGCTCACTCAGAACCTGCTTTCCACTGGACTGTCAGGTGTAACAAACACTGGCACCTACCTGCTCTATGTCCCAGCCGCAGGTACCAGCACGACCGTCTCCAACCTCGGAATTGCCATTCTCTCGGACGACGTTAACGGTGCTCTCGAGATTGTAAGTCTGTTCGATCAGAGCGGTGCTCCGCTTTCCACGCCCATTGTGAAGAGCCTGCCGTTTCCTGGCACCCGCGATATCGACGCCGAAGCGCTCACTCCTGATGGCCGGTACGGAGCCCTCATCGACGGAGGCAACACGGTCCATTTCTTTACTGTCGGGGCCGGCGGCGTTCCCCTGGCCAGCAACGCCTCCATTAACATCAGTCAGTATCCTGGTGTCGGTGATGATGGTGATGGTGATTCGATTGCCCTCATGCCAAACGGTGACACCGCCATTGTAAGCGGGGATTCCACATCGCTGCTCGTTATCACGGGCATCAGCACGGGCAATCCCGTGGCGGCAGACACGATCTCGGTGCCAGATAGCCGCGACGGTCTGGTGATCTCCAATGATGGCAAAGTGCTCATGGCGCGCGGATCAAGCGGGTTGACGATCTTCTCGATTGTGCCTGCTGTACCGAGAGTTGGTGCATTCGGAGGAACCATAGCCTATCAGTTCACGCAGACAACTGACATTCCTACATTGGGCACGGACGGCGAGGACGGACGTGACGGGATGGGTTTCAGCCCGACGGATTCCTCAAGGGCAGTTATCATTGGCAGCGCCGACAGTACCGATGTGACACTGCTGACTGGGCTCCCAAGCGCACCCGTGAGTCGCTCGGCCCGCGCTTCGATTCCCGCGGGCCGTGGCTTCACGCCCAGTCCGCGCCGGCGAGAGCGGAACGCCCGCCGGGCCACTGCCTCTGGGACGAGCTTCTTGTCATCGGTCGCAGTGTCGCCAAACGGTACGACGGCGGCCATCGGGACCGACGTAGGTGTAGTGCTATTTACTGGCGTGGACACCGGGAACCTCGTTCAAAGCGGAAGTGTCCTCGCACCGACCATCACTGTTCCGGCCAGCGGAACCACCCCTGGCACGTCGTTCAACATGACAAGCATCACCACAATCGGCTGGACTCTCGATGGAAGGTACCTAGTCGTTGGCGATCAGGAACCGACGGCCTCCGCCGGCACGCTTGCCATGCTCAGTATGCCTTCCGGGCAGGTTGTCAGTTACGTCTCTCCGATCGCTATCCCGGATAACGACCAGATGGTTCTCCACTAACCGCTCTGGCTGCTCCCTCCGGGCTATGCAGAGAGAGTAGCCTACACTTGAAAAGGGCGCCGGTTCCCAGTGGGAACCGGCGCCCTTTCAGCTGTAGAGGCTTACGCCAGCCAGGCTTACGGATGCTCGGCGAGCTTCTGGGCGGCAACCGTGTCCACCTGGACACTGGGGCCCATGCTGGAGGTAAGCGTGATTTTGCGGAGGTACTTGCCCTTGGCTGCTGCCGGCTTCGCCTTCACCAGCGCACTGATGAGTGTGAGGAAGTTTGCGTGCAGGTTCTCGGCAGGATAGCTCGCCTTGCCGATTGGGCAGTGGATGATACCGTTCTTGTCCACGCGGTACTCCGCGCGAGTGGCGCCCTTGATGTCGCGCACCACCTGGCCTACATTCGGGGAGACGGTGCCGGCCTTCGGGTTGGGCATCTTCGCCTTCAGGAGCGGACCGAGGCGGCCCACCAGGCTCATAATGTCCGGTGCGGCCACGAGAAGATCGCAGGAGGCCCCACCCTCTTTCTGAATGCGCTCAACCAGGTCTTCCGCGCCAACCACGTCCGCGCCGGCAGCGCGGGCGTCGTCCGCCTTTTCGCCGCGAGCGAACACCCAGACGACCCGGGACTTGCCGGTGCCAAAGGGAAGGTTGGTGGTGCCGCGGACCATCTGGTCGCCATGGCGAGGATCGACACCGAGGTTAATCGCGGCCTCCACGGTCTCATCGAACTTCGCGGTCGCGAAGGTCTTTACCCGTGCGATCGCATCCTCGGACGTGAAGATCTGCTCTTTCGGGAGGGACTTGGCCAGCGCCAGGAAACGCTTACTGTGGCGTGCACGGCCGGCCTTGGACTTGCGGCGAGCGGCGGTGGAGAGTCCGGTGCGCGTTCCGCCAGTTTCGGAAGTGGTGGTCTCGCCCTGTGGGGCGGTGGTCTCAACGTCTGACATTCGATTTCCTTCTGTGGTGCAATCGAGGCGAGCTGCCTCTCCCACGGTGTGCGGAGTCTACTTCTTCCGCTGACTATCGTTGGGCTGCTTCTTCTCGTCGCGCGAGGGCATCAGCGACAGGCCATCGGAGTTCACGAGGCTTGCCCGCTGCCCCACAATGGACCAGACTAGCATGGCCATGAAGAGGCCCCAGAGCCCTGCCCCTCGCACAACACCCATCACCCAGTAACCCATTTGCCGGCTGTCGAAGAAGACGCCGTTCAGCGCTTCCTGAGTATTCAGGCTAACGGCTGCAACTACCAGCCCTATCCATACAGAGAGGAAGTAGAAGCGCGCCTTGCGCTTGTCCCGCTCGTAGGCGGCGAGATGGTAGATCTTGCCCTGGTCCATCCGGCAGACCTGCTGGTGCAGAGCCAGCCAGAGTCCGCTCAGAAGCATCAGGGCGGCGAACTTTACGGTAGTTGGCAGAACCGCCATTAGCGGACCCCTTCTTCCAGTCCGTACTGCTAGCCCGACACGCTAGGCGACGTCGATACCCATGGAGCGAGCAGTGCCCGCGATGATCTTCATGGCCGCATCGATATCGTTCGCGTTCAGGTCCGGCATCTTAGTCTTGGCGATGTCGCGAAGCTGCTCCTGGGTCAACACGCCGACCTTCTCGGAATTCGGCCTGCCAGATCCCTTGGGTACGCCGACTGCTTTCTTGATAAGCTCAGGAGCAGGCGGTGTCTTTGTAATAAAGGTAAAGGAGCGATCTTCGTAGATGGTGATCTCAACGGGGACAACGGTACCAATCATGGCGGCTGTCTTCTCGTTGTATCCCTTGATAAACTCCATCATGTTGATTCCGTACGGTCCCAGGGTGGAACCTACGGGCGGAGCGGGCGTCGCTTTGCCTGCATTGATCTGCAGCTTTACGACGGCGGTTACTTTCTTAGCCATGAATCCCTCTCTTCAATACGCTGCGGGAACGAGCATCGTCCCCGGTTAAATGACCTTCTCAACCTGCTGGAAATCGAGCTCGACGGGCGTATCGCGGCCGAAGATGGAGATAAGTACCTTCAGCTTCTCCTTGTCCGCGTTCACCTCTTCGATCTTGCCCGTAAATTCAGTGAATGGTCCGGAAACAACGCGAACCACCTCGCCCTTGTCGAAGCGTGCAACCACCACGGGCGCAGCGCCACGGGCGGCCTCAAGGATGACATCGACTTCGCGCTGCTGAAGCGGCACGGGCTTGTTGCCCGAGCTCACAAATCCGGTAACGCCCGTAGTGGATTTCACCAGGTACCAGGTGGAATCGTCGAGCTCCATTTCGATAAGCACATAGCCCGGAAAGACCTTGCGCTTGACCTCGGTCTTCTTGCCGGCGCGAGTCCGGGTTTCGGCCTCCGTGGGGACCATGACCTCGCCGATCTTTGCCCGCAGCCCCATCGATTCGGCGCGGCGCAGGATGTTGGTCATGACCTTGTTCTCGTGGCCCGAATAGGTATGGACTGCATACCAGTGTCGTTGCATGGTGTCTCCGCTGTCTCCAACCTGGCGATCACGCTCACTTGCCTACGGGCAGGACCGTCTGCGGTGGGATCTCGCACGGTCTGCGAGCGCTCGCATCTAAAAGGCGGCGCAAGCTACTTATTGATCAGATTAAACACCCGGGTAAGTACCAGGTCGAGGATACCCATATAGAGGCCGAGAACCGCAATTACACCGATTACCACGGAGGTGAGGCGCCAGGCCTCTTCCCGGGTCGGCCATGTGGTCTTCTTGAGCTCGATGAGGGTCTCATGCAGGAAGCTCTGAGTACGCGTCAGATCGGGAGCGGCCCCCGGCGCGGGCCTCGGAGCGGGTCCGCCGGATTTAGCGCCAGGGCGCTGTTCAATTGTCATGGTTGCACCTGTTGTATTCGCACTGCCTGTAAGCGCTTCATAGGGCGGGAGCAGGGTCCGCGGACTGCCGGACTGCTTCCCGCCCTCAAAAAATGGCAGGGGCACAGAGACTCGAACTCCGGACCTACGCTTTTGGAGAGCGCCGCTCTACCAACTGAGCTATACCCCTACGTTGATCCCTTCGGCTCAGCCCACCGATATCGGAAGGAGCGCCTCGGAACCGATCAACTCACTATTACCATGCTCCGCTGCCAGCCTGGAGCGATGGTCGAGCTATTTTGCCTCGCGATGCAGCGTATGCTTGCGGCAAGAGGGACGGGCGCAGTACTTCTTCAGCTCGAGCCGGTTCTGATGGTTGATACGGTTCTTGCTGGTTACGTAGTTTCGCGACCGACACTCGGTACACGCCATCGTGATGACGATGCGGGTCTCTTTTTGTGCCATCTTATCGATCCATTCCCGGAGGGGTTTGGACTACCCGCTCCTATCATTACGGGCTGGCGGGGCGCGCTCGGGCGCCCCGCAGCCCTCTCATCGTTTCGAACTAGGCGATGACCTTGGTAACGACGCCTGCTCCGACCGTTCGGCCGCCTTCGCGGACTGCGAAGCGGAGGCCCTCTTCCATCGCGATCGGCTGGATCAGCTCGCCCGTGATCGTGATGTTATCGCCCGGCATCACCATCTCAACGCCTTCGGGAAGGTTCATCTTGCCCGTTACGTCCGTGGTTCGGAAGAAGAACTGAGGCGTGTAGCCCGTGAAGAACGGAGTGTGGCGCCCCCCCTCTTCCTTTGTAAGCACATAGAGCTCGCCCTCGAACTTGGTGTGAGGGGTGATCGAGCCAGGCTTGGCGGCAACCTGGCCCCGCTCTACGTCCGTGCGGTTCACACCGCGAAGAAGCATGCCGGCATTGTCGCCCGAGTAGATGATGTCGCACTTCTTGTGGAACTGCTCAAGGTCTGTCGCTACCGTGTTACGGGTGGGCTTAAGGCCTACGATCTCCACCTGCTCATTGATCTTGAGCTGACCGCGCTCCACACGACCCGTGACAACCGTACCGCGGCCTGTGATCGTGAAGACATCTTCAATCGACATCAGGAACGCCTTCTCGTTGTCGCGCTCTGGCGTGGGGATGTAGCTGTCGACGGCGTCCATCAGCTTCCAGATCGGAGCATGCGCGGCGTCCTCGCGGGTGAACGTCTCGGAGGTGAGCGCTTCGGTGGCAGAGCCCATAATCACAGGGGTATCGTCGCCGGGGAACTCGTACTTCGAGAGCAGCTCACGAACCTCAAGCTCAACCAGCTCCAGAAGCTCGGGATCGTCAACCATGTCGCACTTGTTGAGGAAGACGACGATGTAGGGAACGCCTACCTGGCGAGCCAGAAGAATGTGCTCGCGCGTCTGGGGCATCGGGCCATCGGCGGCCGATACCACAAGGATCGCGCCATCCATCTGAGCCGCGCCGGTGATCATGTTCTTGATGTAGTCGGCATGGCCCGGGCAGTCGACGTGAGCGTAGTGACGCTTGTCGGTCTGGTACTCCAGGTGAGCCACGTTGATGGTAACGCCGCGCTCCCGCTCTTCGGGCGCGCTGTCGATCTCCTCGTAGCTCATCGCCTTGCTGCCGTTGTAGCTGGCAAGCATACGCGTGATCGCCGCCGTCAGGCTCGTCTTGCC
>JBBRJW010000052.1:0-9022 GCA_038218705.1 Chthonomonadales bacterium
AGAGCTTCTGATCAACGGGATGCACGGACATGAAGGCGATGCTTGGCGTAAATAGCCCAAATTCGCCCACTCCGGTGGTCATTTCCAGATGGCAAGCCACATCGTCCGCGCCAACATCGTATCCATTGTCCTTCATCCACGCAAAGACGCTTGTCCAGTTGAATGAGCGCTGCTTTGGATCCTCAGTTGGAGACTGGTTGTTTCCTCCAAGCAGGCGATCGAATAGATGTGTGGCAGCGTCTATCGACTTCCCGTTCGCGACTGAATTATCCCAGCCGCAGTATACGCCTGCGCCTTTCGCGATGCATGCGTCCCGAAGAGGCTTCCAGGCACTTGTGCATGCGTTGACGAACACCAGGCTGTTCTTACCGAAGGACATGTATTGGGTCACGAATTTATCGGTGAATGCGTAGTGCGTTGCAGGAACCCACTTCTTACCAGCCGCGTCCCAGATGGATGCCGCACGAAGGTATACCAGCCGCTGGTTGTCCAGGTCGTCTTTGTTCAACGCGTCATTCGCGTCCGAGCGAACGTCGGACGTCCAGATCCCGTACTCGCCTGTGCCGTCGGGCGATACCCCTGAACCGCCGTGTGCGTCAATGTAGAATAGCCCTACGTTGGCAACACCCTTTAGAGCACTCACCGACGCACCAGTTTGCACATTGTACTTCTTCTCTGTGAACCAGCTTTTGCAGGTTGCGTCCACATTCGTCCAGTCTGAACCGAGCGCATTAGCGAACCACACTTTGTCGTTTTCGGGGAGGTTGCTCGGCGTGCCGGCGCTTCGAGAAGGAAAAGACCGTGCGCTGCGCGCTAGCGGTAGGTCGGGCGACTTGCGGTTATTGGCGAAGATTGCCACGCGGCCGTCTGTAAACCGTCCCCAGGCGCACCCGTCATCCGAGACGCCGGCTGCTGCGAATTGCGGCTGCTGTTTCAGGTAGTCCGCCATCTGCTGATTGGCGACTGCGGGCGCCAGGCTGGATAACGAGTCGAATTTAACGCCCGCGGCATCGAGTGCGGCTCCGCGCAGTTGGTCGGTGATAGCGCCTCCACCGCCGTTACCCGGTGTGCCGCCACCGCCATTGCCCGGTGTTCCGCCACCCCCACCGCAGCCGCAAAGTGTAACGAGAAGTGCAAGAGCACCAGCAAACTGAAAACGTGTTCTGTTCATTATTTCCCCCTGTGCGCGGCACCCGCAAGATGTCATTGCGGTGCCTGATGCACGGCTGCCAGTCACCATTTTACAAATATATCATGCCTCTCCCATAAAGAGTTCCTGGCAATTTATCAGAACTAATGCAAACTCTTTCGCGTACGCAAGCTTAATGAACGCTCGAAAGTGATTAATTCGATGTCCGAAATCGCCGCGCCTGCCCATAGGGGTGCGAATTCCGAAGTAGCCGGGCGATTTATGCTGGCTGCCGCGTCTCACGGTTGAGCGAAGCAATAGGTCAGCCCGCACAAGCGTCCGTCTCACTCAGAGCAGTTTCCCGGGCCGGCTTGCTCTATCCCGCCCGGTCTCCCGACGTCCTGATTACAAACCACCATTACTGATCGATCTCACCTTCTCCCTGAGCGCGCGCCGGTCCACGCCGTGCTATTGGATGACATCCCCCCTCGCTGCGAGACGTCGGCCAGCAGGTGAGCGCCCGCTCCCTCGTTTACAATCCAGGATCCACATAGTATAATAGGATACTGGGAGCGGTCTCGCTCGCTTTAGCACGGCTCGCCTCTTGTACCCCTCCGGGAACAGGCTCGATGAAGCCGCGCCAGCAGCCGATTCCCGCTCGCCCTGCAGGAGGCGTGTTCAACACATGGTTCCACTCGATCCGCGTAAAGTCCGTATCCTTCAGGCTATTGTAAACGACTACGTTCAGACCGCAAAGCCCGTCGCCTCCGAGCGACTGATTGAGGTTTGCCAGCTCGGCTGCAAGTCCGCAACGGTCAGTAATGAGATGGCCGAGATGGTCGATCGCGGCTACCTGCTGCAGCCCCACACCTCGGCCGGCCGCATTCCAACGGATCGCGGCTATCGATTCTATGTTGATGAGCTTATGGATGCCCCCTCGGCTCTCGAGCCCGCAGAGCGGGAGCACGCTCATGCTGAGTCGATGCAGAGGCAGAGCGAGATCGAAGACATCCTCGTTCAGACCTGCAGGGTGCTCACGAGTCTCTCCTCCTACACCTCCATCGCAACGGATCCCACCACGGAAGCGGCTGGCTTTCGGCACGTCTTTCTGTCGACCGCAAGTCCCAGGCATATTCTGCTGGTGGCGCTTCTCTCGACCGGTCACGTGGAACACCGCCTGATCGAGGTCGATGCGCCAGTTACCGACTCCACGCTCATCCGGCTCTCCAATTTCGTGAACGAGCAGGTGGCCGGCAAGGAGCTTGGCGAAGCGGAGCGAATCTGTTCCGCAATCGAACCGCCGGACGAGCTGCTCTCCGAGGGCAGATTGATCGGGCGAATCGCGAATCACCTTGTGCAGCTCTGCGCTTCACTGGCCGAACAGCGGGTCTATCTCGAAGGCGCGCACCAGTTAATGCGGCAGCAGGAGTTCCAGGACGTGCAGCGGCTGGAGGCGCTCCTGAGCGCCCTCGAGTCTCGGAGCGCACTCTACCAGGCCTTTCGACAGGCGCTGCCGCACTGTTCGGTTTCGGTGCTCATCGGCGCAGAGAACGGCTACCCGGCCATGCAGGGGTGCAGCCTGATTGCGACCACCTACCGGATTGGCGACCGCTCCGCCGGATACCTGGGGGTCGTGGGCCCGACCCGAATGAACTACGACCGCGCCGTTGCCGCCGTAAGCCTGATGGCCGAGAGCCTCTCGGTCGTGCTCACCAATCTCGCAGTGGCGTAAGAGGGCCCTGCGATTCCAATACCTATTCAGGCGACCGCGCTCGCGTGGTCGCCATAACTACGAAAGTCTATACTCTTCCTGAGAGGAGCTATCAAGCAGCCATGCAGCGCAAGATCGAGATAACCAACGACGAGAATCCCGAAGTGGAGATTGGCTCGCCACTCCCCGGCGACAACGCTCCCCCTGAGTTTGGCGACCATGTGATCGCTCCTGAGGCAGATTCGCCCGGCACGGCCGAATTGATCGCCGAACTCGCGGCCGAGCGGGCAAAGCGTGAGGAGGCAGAGCAGAAAGTTCTGTACATAGCGGCCGAGTTCCAGAACTTCCGCCGCCGTCGCGACGACGAGATGAAGGAGCTTCAGAAGTTTGCGAACTCGGAGCTGGTGCGCTCCGTGCTCCCCGTGCTCGACAACTTCGAGCGCGCGCTGGCGGCGGCGGAGCGGACCAGTAACTTCGACTCGCTGCTGGCGGGAGTCTCGGGGACCATGAAGCAGCTGCAGACGGCGCTGCAGAAGGCGGGAGTCGTCCCCATCGACGCGATTGGCAAAGAGTTCGACCCGAACTTCCACGAGGCCATCGGGCACACTGAGGGGAGCGAGCTCCCGGCAAATACGGTGGCAGAGGAAGTTCAGCGTGGGTACGTGATGCATGATCGCGTGCTGCGGCCTTCGCTCGTGAAAGTGTCTCAGGGCTGACGATGAGTAAGAGACTATTTGGAACCGACGGCGTGCGGGGAGTCGCCAATCAGAAGCTGACCGCGACACTCGCCCTTGAGCTCGGCGCCGCGGCCGGCCACTGGGTGCACAGTCACCCGGTGGCCAGAACCAGCGAGCGACCCTGTGTTGTGATCGGGAGGGATACCCGCCTCTCCGGCGATATGCTGGAGGCCGCGCTCGCCGCCGGACTCGCTTCGATGGGCGTGGATGTCGTGAATGTCGGCGTTGTTCCCACGCCTGCGGTCGCGCAGATCGTCCTGGCGCGCGGCGCAGATGCCGGCATCGTTGTCTCCGCCTCGCACAACCCGTTCGAGGACAATGGAATCAAGTTTTTTGGGCGCGATGGCAAGAAGCTGCCCGATCGCGTCGAAGATCAGATCGAGGCAGCAATGCACAGCCTCGGCCACCTGCCGCGGCCCTCGGGCGGGGAGATCGGCCGCATCACTGAGGACACTGCGCCCGTTTCGGACTACGTCGAGCGTGTACTTGCCACCGTATACGCCGTGGACGAGCAGGGCCTGACAGGTCTCAAGCTCGTCATGGACTGTGCAAACGGCGCCGCATTCGTGCTCGGCCCTCAGATATTTCGTGAGATCGGCGCGGATGTGGAAGTGCTCCACGCCGAGCCGGATGGCATTAACATCAATGTCGAGTGCGGCTCCACTCGCCCTGCCGGAATGGCGGCGCGCGTACGCGAGTGCGGCGCGAGCGCAGGGCTCGCTTTTGACGGAGACGCAGACCGCGTCATGCTTGCCGATGAGAACGGGGTGATCGTGGATGGTGACAGAATGATGCTGATCATCGCCCTCCATCTGCAGGCTCTCGGACAGCTCCCTGGCAGCGTCGTGGTCGCCACGATCATGAGCAACGTCGGGCTGGAGCAGGCTCTGGGCAGAGCAGGCATCCGGCTCCATCGGACCGACGTCGGCGACCGCTACGTGGCGGAGGCGATGAATGAGCTCGGAGCCGGCGTGGGCGGCGAGCAGAGCGGGCACATATTGCTTCCCTACATCACCCCGACGGGCGATGGCCTGGTGACTGCGCTGCAAGTGCTTACGGTGATGCGCCATACCGGCCAGAAGCTCTCTGAGCTCGCCTCCGGAATGGTGAGCGGCCCGCAGCTCCTCAAGAGCGTCCGGGTCCGCTCTCAGGCTGGCTGGCGTGACGACGTGGACATTCAGGAGGCCATCCGCGAGGGCGGTGAGCGCCTTGGCAGTGCCGAGTGGCTCTCCGTACGCGCCTCCGGGACCGAGCCTCTGATACGCGTAATGGCCCAGGGAACGGACGATTCGACCGTCCGCTCGGTGGTCCACGACATCTGCGCCGTGGTCGAGAGAAAGCTGGCATAGCCCAATGAGAGAGACAATCTACCCCACCCGACGTATCCACACGCTCTTTCCCATTCTGCTTCTGCTCTTCGGCGGGCTTCTGCCCAGCTCCGGCTCCGCCGCGGGGGTGACCGAGCAGCACGATGTAGTCTACGGGACCACGCAGGACGCGAAGCTGCTGCTCGACGCCTACCTCCCAACGGGAGAGGGCAAGCATCCGGCCGTGATCATGATCCATGGCGGCGCGTGGGCCTTTGGCGACAAGCGATTCTACGCCGGGATGTGCCAGGCGCTCGCGCAGAAGGGCTTCGCTGCCTTCTCGATCAACTATCGGCTGATGCCGGCGTTCCGCTATCCGGCCCCCCTCGACGACTCGCAGCGCGCGGTTCGCTGGATTCGCGCGCATGCATCGGAATACAACGTCGACCCGCAGCGCATCGGCGCGCTTGGCGACTCCGCCGGCGGCTATCTGGTAGCGATGCTCGGCGCCCGCGATACGCGCGACAACTCCGACACCGCTCTCGCCGCGTTCAGCAGCCGGGTTCAGTGCGTGGTCGATTTCTACGGGCCGACCGACTTTACGCCGGCGGCCACCCCCGCCTCCCTTAGCGCGCAGGGCGCACCCATTGTGGCGGCATTTCTCGGCAAGCGGCCGACCGAAGCGCCCGAGCTCTATCGTGATGCCTCCCCGATCGTCTATGTCGATAAGTCGACCGCGCCGTTCCTGATCCTGCACGGCACCGGCGACACGCTCGTGCCGCCGGACCAGTCGGAGCGGCTCTATCGTTCTTTGAAAAAGGCCGGGGTCGAGGCAAATCTGATCGAGCTCTATCAGGTCGGGCACGGATACCTGAATCCCGTTTCACCCGGTCAGAGCGGGCTGCTCGCCCTCGATTTCTTGACGAGCCACCTGAAGCCCTGACGGGCGCGCACCACGCTCGCCGGCCGCTGGCCGGGCGATGAGAAACCAGGCAGTGTGCCGAAAACGTATAAGGGAGAGCAGATTCCGCTAGAAGGCGGCCGCTGCTCTCCCGATTGCGTCCCCGAGGAGTTCTACCCATGCGTCTCTGTCATCGCATCTTGCCGCTAACGGCTGCCCTGCTCGCTCTCGCGGCGCCCATCCTGGCTGCGCCGACAAAACCAGGCTCTCCGGCGGCGAATCGATCGGAGGCTCCGGTTCACGGTCTCATCTTCCGCGATCTCAGCGGGAGTCCGCACGACTCGGCCGAGATTGCCGCCCACCCCGCCACGGTCTGCTACTTCCTGGCCGCTCAGTGCCCGGTCTCCAACGTCTATGGCCCCCGAATCGCGGCGACCGCACAGAAGTACCTTGCGAAAGGGGTGGCGTCCTTTGCGGTCTACTCCAATCGCCAGGAGACCGAGGCGGAGGTAGCGCGATCGGCGAAAGAGCGCGCGCTCGGCATCCCCGTGGTGCGCGATGCAGGCAGCCGCCTTGCAGACCTGCTCGGCGCGAAAGCGACGCCAGAGGCGGTGGTGATCGACGCGCACGGCATCGTGCGATACCGCGGCCGCATCGACGACAACCCGGTTTCGTCCCGCGTCGTCTCGCACGATCTCGCGAACGCGCTGGATGCGGTTCTCGCCGGCCAGCCCGTCGGCACCCCGCGAACGCTCGTAGTTGGATGTGGGATACGTCGTGCGTCAACGGCCGCCGCCACGCGTCCCGGCGTCCCCACCTATGCGCACGACATCGCGCCTATTCTGCGTAACAAGTGCGAGGGCTGCCATCGCCCGGGCGAAGTCGCTCCTTTTTCACTTCAGACCTATGCGCAGGCTTCCGCCTGGGCAGTGGATATCAAGCGCTACACACAGAACGGTCAGATGCCGCCCTGGAAGCCTGTCGCACACTATGGCGAGTTTCAGGATGCCCCCTCCCGCATTCTCACCGCGGCCGAGCGTGCGAGCATTGCGGCCTGGGCGAATGCAGGCGCGCCTGCAGGCAATCTGGCAGGCGCGCCCCCGCCTCGGAAGTTTGTCTCCGGCTGGCAGCTGGGCGAGCCCGATATGGTGATTCAGCCCTCCAGGTCCTACCATCTCGCGGCAGATGGCGACGATGTCTATCGCAACTTCGTGGTGAAGACTAACTTCACGGAAGATAGGTACATTCGAGTGGTGGAGGTACGGCCCGGCAACGCCTCGGTGGTCCATCACGTCATCGCCTACGTCGACGCGGGCGCCAACGGGAGCTATCCCTCCGAAGGGCTGGAGACGAAGACCACAGATGGCCAGCCCGGCTACACGAGCTTCGGCGGCCCGGGATTTGTGCCGAGCGGCATGATGGCGGGATGGGCGCCCGGAAACGCGCCGATGCCTCTGCCGGAGGGTGTTGCGATTCCGGTGCCAAAGGGTGCGCGCATCGCGCTTCAGGTGCACTACCATAAGAATGGCAAGCCCGAGACCGACCTGACGCGCCTCGGAATCCACTTCTACCGGGGCACGGTTAACAAGACGGTGACCGGAGGCCTCGCCCTCAATTTCTTCTTTAGAATTCCGCCGGGCGATCCGCACTACAAGGTCGAAGCGACCATGCCTATCACCACCGATATGCACGTCTATGCGGTTACCCCGCACATGCACCTTCTGGGCCGCGAGATCAAGGTCTGGGCAACACTGCCCGACCAGACCGAGAGGGATCTTGTCTGGATCAAAGATTGGGATTTCAACTGGCAGAACAGCTACTATCTCAAATCCCCGATCGCACTGCCATCGGGCTCAAAGGTGCATCTGACCTCGTATTTCGATAACTCCGACCAGAACCCACGGAACCCGAACCGTGGTCACTTGCGGTCGGTTGGGTGGGGCGAGCAGACGACCGATGAGATGTGCATCGCCTTTATTCACGCTACACGCGATGATGAGCACCTCAACATCGTTTCCAGACCGGAGCCCCGCACTCCCGAGCGCTCCGCTAGTCGATGATCCGGGCCAGAATCGAGGGTGGCGTAGCGGCTGCACCACCCTCGATCAGCCGCCTCAGGCGCGGCGCAGATTCTGCCGCGCCTCCAGTTGCCCCTCGCGTTTTCACTCTTCGCATCCCTCTATCGAGCAGGCTGTAACAATCCACCTCACATTCACCCGAATCGCTCTTGCAATCGGGGCACTCACCCGCTATAATGATCCAGCATGTCATTTACGTGGAGGTCTGTACACTGTTGCGCGCTGAAATTGTCTCTGTGGGAACCGAGCTCCTTCTGGGGCAGATCGTCGATACTAACGCCGCTTACATCGCGCGCTCCCTCTCCGACCTGGGGATATCGCTCTACCGTCGCTCCACCGTGGGCGATAACATGGAGCGGCTCCTGGCCGCGCTGCACCAGGCCCTTGCGGATTCCGATGTCGTCATCACGATCGGCGGACTTGGCCCGACGATGGACGACATCACGCGTGACGGACTTGCCGACGCGATGGGCGATACTCTCCACCTGGATGATGGCATTGCCGAGGGTCTTCGCGTCTTCTTTGAGTCGCGCGGCATGCCGTTGCTCGAATCGAACCTGCGCCAGGCGATGGTTCCCGCGCACGGCCGTGCCCTGGCCAACCCGAACGGCACCGCGCCGGGTCTCCTGATCGAGCTCGGCGGGAAGGTCGGCATCGCGCTCCCTGGCCCGCCCAACGAATTCATTCCGATGGTCGAGAACGAAGTCGTGCCCTACCTTCGCCAGAAGACCGGCAATGTCGGAACCATACGCTCCCTGGTACTGCGCGTGGCAGGGGTGGGCGAGAGCGCCGTCGAGGAGCGCCTCAAGGACCTGATGCTCGACTCGAATCCCTCGGTCGCGCCCTATGCCAAGGTTGGCGAAGTGCATCTTCGCGTCACCGCAAAGTGCGACACGGCGGAAGAGGCTGACCGATTGATCGCTGCGCGCGCCTCTCAGGTTCGCGAGCGCCTGGGCGACGCGATCTATGGCGAAAACGATGCCGCCCTCGAGAACGCGGTCGTGACCGCCCTCGCCGCATGCGGCGCGACGGTCGCCACGGCGGAGAGCTGCACTGGCGGACTTCTCGCGCAGCGGATCACCGACGTTCCCGGCAGCTCGGAGGTCTTTCCGGGCGGAGTGGTGGCCTACAGCAACGCGGCCAAGGGCGATCTGCTGAG